>NZ_FWZT01000017.1 GCF_900177345.1 Pseudobacteriovorax antillogorgiicola | reverse complement strand
TCTTGATTCTTTGTCATTTTGAGACCTTTCACTACCGCGCAAACATTATACTAATCTATCGGCAGATTTGTCTCACACTCCCCTGGCACATAGCGGATGACTCCAAATACGAGCCAACCCTTTGAGTTGAGTCTCATCATTCTAATTTGTTAGGAAAGATGGAATGAATAAACTCAAAAGGACTACATAGAAGTAAGTGTTTGGGTAAGGTTTAGGTAAGAAAGATCTGAAGCCGATGTGGCTTCAGATCGCTATTGCTAGATAACACCAGTATGGCAAAGGTATTCTGCGATCAGGATCGCGCCTTTTGCTGCACCGGCTTTTGTGTTGTGAGAGAGCAGCACATACTTTGTGCCACTCAGCACCTTATCATCACGGATTCTGCCGATGTGGGTACTCATACCTCCATCTTTGTCGCGATCGATACGAGGCTGAGGGTGAAACGGATCGTCGTGGACAAGGTAAAAATCTTTTGGTGCCGATGGCAATCCTTCCAGTCCAGTTTGGTATTCACGGAACGCTTTTTCCACCTCGCTTGCTGGAGCTGGCTTGTCAGTAGCAACGAAAACTGTTTCCGTGTGGCCATCTGTGACGGGCACCCGTGTACAGGTGCAGCTAACACCAAAGGCTGCGTCCTTCACCTGATCTTCTTCTAGAGTTCCTAGGATCTTCTGTGTCTCGATTTCGACCTTTTCCTCTTCCTTCGGAATATACGGCACAAGGTTATCGAGCATATCAAGGGACAGGACTCCTCCGTTACGACCAGCGCCTGAAGTGGCTTGCATCGAGGTCATCACCACACCCTTAACACCAAAAGCCTTATGCAATGGCGCCAACGAGCATGCTAAGCCGTAGGTCGTGCAGTTTGGGATGGGGATGACAAAGCCTTGCCAGTCACGATTCGCTTGCTGCTTTTTGATCAAGGACACGTGGTTAGTGTTCACTCCAGGGATCAGCAATGGCACATCATCTTCCATCCGGAAGGCACTGGCTGTTGATATGGTTGGTCGATGCTTGGCATAAAGAGGTTCTAACTCTCTTGCTGCATCAGATTCTACAGCGGTAAAAACGATGTCGACTTTCTTGGGATCAAGTTCGGTGGCTAGCTCAACCACCATCTGTTTATATTTCTTAGGAATAGCCTCGTTTTGCCACCAGTTGATCTGACCAGAGGGGGTTTTGAGGGCATCTTCGTAGGTTTTTCCGGCAGATCGTGGTGATCCAGCAAGTGCTACAACTTCAAACCAAGGGTGATTTTCCAAGGCGGTGAGAAATTGCTGGCCTGCGATTCCGGTTGCACCCACTACAGCTACTTTCTTTTTCATGAAACTATTCCTTATTTAGCTAAATTAGGGGTCAATTTTGACTCCTGTACCCATTAGCACGGAAACTGGCCCTGGGCTAGCGCCAGTATTGTCTGGATAGCCAACTTGTTAGAGACTAATAGACTGTCCCCCATCAACCATGTCACAATGGTTTGTTGACGTGATGCAGTTCATTGGGATTGCAGTCGGTCGAGAACCTGCTTCAGATCCTCCTGGGAATATCGAAAAAACAAAGTTTTGCATCGCTCCACATTCCAAAGGCCGGGGGGCATCCCCTTCTGCTTTTTGATCTCAGAACGGCGAGCCACATAAACTTCACCGGCCATATCCGAGCGCAGTTTGGAGTAATGAACAGCTAGAATCGCAGCTTCTCGGAGAAGCTGGCTGGGCAGAGCTTGGCGAATATCCTTGGCTGCTGGTACGACAATATGAGAGCCAGCTACCGCCGATGTGTGGATCCAATAGTCATTGGTCTTAGCGCTTTTAGTTAGCTCGTCGTTTTCCCGCGGCCCTTTACCCACGAGGATGTCATGCCCCGAAGATGACTTAAAAACACGATAAGGTTTGGCAACTGCTGCGGCCTTGGCTTGGGTGTTAGACGCTTGCACACGGGGCAGCTTGTACTTATCAAATAGTAGCTCCACTTCCGATAGTGGTAGTGGCTCCTGAAGCATTTTTAGGTCGGATTCGAGCTGCTCAAGGTCTTTACGATTGCTCTCGGCGACCTTAAGCCCCATCTCGCGGGATTTTCGAGCCTTCTTAGCTCCAACGAAAAAGTTTTCAATATTGGCCCCCACCGATTTCTCTGTGTCCAATTCAATGACGATATCTTCAGTTTGGCCGCTTAGCTCTTTCGGAAGCTCTAGCTGGAAGTCACCATCCTTTACCAAATAGGCAAATGATTGCAGAAGGTGAGCATGCTTGTCCATGTTTTCAATATCTTTAGGCTCGGGTATCTTGCCAAGCTGCTTTTCAGCAGCTTTGCGATAAGTTTTTAGCTTCCGCTTGAGTTTTTGTAGCAGAACCCGTTGTTCCTTTGATAGATCGTTCTCCTCTTCGTCAAGGTCATCGTCATCCTCAGAGTTCTCCTCGACTTCCTCATCAAACTGCTTCAGAAAATCGGCGATCATCTCGTTTTTGATTGATATCAAGCTTGGATTAAGGCCAGGGACTTGATCTTCTAAGGGCTTTTTCTTGGTGAAGGTTCCCTTCATTCCCATGCGCATGACCATCTCACCATCTGGATTGACGAGAGCCATTTCAGGTGGGCGGCTTTTAGCAAGGCGCAGGAACCACTCTTGGCCTTGACTATAAAGCACTATCCACAGATTACCGTTACTATCGTCTTTTAGGATGTCGCCAATGGTCGCTCCTTTGCAGTGCTTGCGCATCTGGTTGACCATCCCTCCTTGCGGAACCAGGGACTCTGGCTTATCAACGGTGAGGCGGACCCCAAATACATCCTGCCTTGAGTCGATGACGACAAAGAACTTTTTTATGGGGTTATCGGCGCTTTTAATTCCAGAAAAGGACGACTGGAATACATAGATGGGTTGCTTTCCCTGCCAGCTCTTAGCTGTGCGAATCTTCACGTGATCGTAGGAATCGCTCATGGAGCCTCCTCAGTTTCATCAGCAGGTATTTGTTCGTCGCCTTCATCCGGCATGTTCGGGTCGATGGGTCGCCCGAAGTCGCCAGTTGCCAAAGCAGCCTTTCTCAGTGGCTCATTGATAAACCCCTGCTGGAACATCATCTCGATAATATGGGCATAGCGGCGATGACCAAAGGCTGTAAGCTTGCGAGACCTGAGTCCCACAGACCAAGCGTTCGGGCTAGGCAAAACGAGAGCTAGGTTGGCTCCCTGCTGGATAGTTAGAAGTTCGGGTGAGGTGTCGAAATAGTGAAAGGCGGCATCCTTGATACCAAAGACTCCATCACCAAATTCTGTGAGATTGATGTACCACTCTAGAATCTCTTCTTTACTAAGGAGCTGCTCCATCAGGAGAGCACCCAAGATTTCTCGAAACTTGCGGAGCAGCGTCTTTTCTGGACTGAGTAAGGTCATCTTGACAACTTGCTGGGAGATGGTTGAAGCTCCTCTTACATATCTGCCCTTCTCTAGATTGAGTTTCAAGCTATTGTAGATAGCGGTTGGGTCGATGCCCATGTGATCTAGGAATCGAGCGTCTTCTGCGACCATGATCGCGTGAAGCACATGCCAAGAAACAGACTTTATGGGGACCCAATGTTTCCACTGAGGCCCGATAGAAAAGGTTTGCTCCCCGGTCTTTGGCCAGCGGGTGACATCCACAGGCCCTGATTTAAGTTGCCAGACGGGTGGCATAAGAAGGATGGGAATCGCGAGCAATGCCCCCAAAATGATGACGATTACCCTCTTAGCTGTAATTTTAAACACTCTCATTGCTCGCTACTAGTTCGACATAAATCACTCCTAGGGAGCTGAGCCTAGAAGTATTGCAGTTGGACATCCTCCGTCCCCATGTTTTTGATGCTCTGGTAGAAGTCATCGCAGAGGTCGACCCCTTCGATCTGAGGATTGATTTTGATTTGAACCCGTCCATATTTCAAATTGACGATCAGGGGTGTTCTTCCGGGGTGACTGGCGAGCAACGTCCCAAGACGGCCAATGGTGGCTTTCTTCTGGTTGAGAGCTGTTGGATTCAAATCTTTTTGGCTTCCTATCTGGATCTCTACCCGCTTGGTGACTTCTCGCCTAACATCTTGCAATGGAGCCAATGAGTCTACCTTAAGAGAGATCGAAGTGCCGTCATAGCTTTTGGCAACGTTGACTTTGGCAACGACCACGGTATTGGGCTCAGGGAAAAACTCGGGGAGATCTTTTTCAAACATCACCCCTTCCCAAGATCCCGTTTCGTCTTCTAAGTGGATATAGGCCATCTTCTTGTTAGTTTTGGTGAGGCGCTCTGAAGTTCCAGTGAGAAAGGCCACGATATTGACATCTTTTGAACCCACGCGCTTAGGAATATCCTTGATCTGGAGCTGACCAAATTTTTTGACATCTTCTGGGTAAAGGTCCATGGGGTGGCCGCTTAGGAATACTCCCAAGTTTTTCTTCTCTTTTAAGAGCCACTCCAGCCTGGATTCAGAGCTGCCAGCCTGCGCGATATCTTCCTCAAATTTAGCCAGATCTACCATGTTTTCTTCAACATCATCGTCGGCAAACAGCAATACCTGGCCAGTAGACTCATTACTGTGGTGGCTTTCAGAAAACTTCACCATTTCAGGGATAGCAGCTTTGATGGCATCACGGCTAGAGCCGAAGCTATCGAAAGCACCAGCTTCGGCTAGAAGTTCCAAGGTTTTTTTACCAACCTTTTGCAAGTTGATGCGCTTGGCAAGATCCGTTAGGGACTTATAAGGGCCATTTTCATCCCGTTCACGGACCATCTTCTCAAGCGATGCTCCACCAACCCCTTTGATTGCTTCCAGGCCATAGCCTACAGATCTAGGGCCGGGGACATCGAATTCGAGCTTGCTGCGATTAATATCCGGTGGATAGATTTTAAACTTCATCCGCCGACATTCTTCAATGTAGCGGATCACCTTATCGGTGTTATCCAAGTCGCAGGTCATGATCGCTGCCATGAACTCTTCAGGATAGAAGGTCTTTAAGTAGGCTGTTTGGTAACTGACCAGTCCGTAGGCTGCCGAGTGAGACTTGTTAAAACCGTAGGCAGCAAATTTTGCCATCAGTTCAAATAGCTCTTCAGCAATCTCTTCGGGGACGTTGTTTTCCCGGCATCCCGTCGAGAATCGAACCTTTTGCTTGGCCATCTCTTCAGGTTTTTTCTTACCCATGGCGCGGCGGAGCAAGTCAGCTTCGCCAAGTGAGTAGGAAGCCAGTGATGCAGCGATCTTTTGCACCTGCTCCTGGTACAGGATGATGCCGTAGGTGTCGTCAAGAATGGTTTCAAGAGCAGGGTGGAGATACTCAATCTCCTGGCGACCATGCTTACGCTCGATAAAGTCGTCCACCATCCCCGAGCCGAGGGGGCCCGGCCTGAAAAGGGCCACAACCGCGATAATATCTTCAAAGCGTGAAGGCTTGAGCTTGCTTAACAAAGCCTGCATTCCTGAACTTTCAAGCTGGAATATACCAACGGATGCCGCGGTTGAGATCAGGTCGTAAACCGGCTTGGCCTCGATGTCGATGGTTTCAATATTGAAGTTGGGGTCTTTTGACTTCTGGATAAGCTTCACAGCTTTTTGAATCACGGTTAGGGTTTTTAGACCCAGAAAGTCGAACTTGACGAGTCCAACCTTCTCCGCATTTTTCATCTCATATTGAGTGATGAGAGCACCGTCTTCTGATTTATAGACGGGAACGTAGTTGTCCATACCCCCTTCGGAAATCACAACTCCGGCAGCGTGAACTGAGGTGTGGCGGCTCATGCCTTCTAGCTTGAGTGCAAGGTCGACCATCTTTTCGATGATCTCATCTTTCTTGGCTTCCTCTTGGATGCGAGGCTCTCGCTCCAGAGCATCTTTTAAGGTGATATCCAGTTCGTTGGGAATCAGCTTGGCGATGCGGTCTACCTTGCTGTAACCTAGCTCCAAGACTCGGCCCACATCTCGCAGGGCAGCCTTGGCTTTCATCTTTCCGAAGGTGGTGATCTGAGCCACGTTATCCGCACCATACTTCTGCGTCACGTATTGAATCACCTCGTCGCGGCGCTCTTGGCAGAAATCGACGTCGAAGTCAGGCATGGAAACCCGCTCAGGATTCAAGAATCGTTCGAAGATAAGATTGAACTTCAAAGGGTCCAGATCGGTAATTTTCAAAGCATAGGCAATCAAGGAGCCTGCTCCCGATCCCCGGCCCGGGCCAACAGGAATATCATGATCCTTAGCCCAGTTGATAAAGTCCTGGACGATCAAGAAGTAGCCAGGGAAACCCATTTTGATGATGATGCCAATTTCAAAATCTAGGCGGTCCCAGTAGGTTTTCTCCGCTTCGGCATCAAACTCTGGGCCATATTGCTTGCGAAGGTGTACCAGCCGCTCCTCAAGCCCTTCCTTGGAAAGCTGTATGAGAGCATCATCGATGTTATCGATGCCGTCTACTTCGAATTTAGGCAGAAAGTATTTGCCAAAGGTCAACTCAACGTGACACTGCTCGGCAATCTTAGATTGGTTATCTAAGGCTTCCGCCCAGCGACCGTACTTGTCCACCATCTCCTCATTGGAAAAAAGGTGAAACTGAGCAGCCTTGTTGCGTTTAGCAATATGGGACTGCTTTAAGTCATTCTTTACAGAGGTGAGTACTGCGTGAGCTTCATCGTCCTCTGGATTTAGGTAATGGGAATCAGCAGTGGCTACGAGGGGCAATCCATAGTGATAGGCTACCTCCACCAGCACGGGGATGACTTTCCTTTGCAAGCCAAGATTATTATCGATCAACTCGATGTAATAGTCGTCGCCAAAAGCCTCTTTCATAAACTGCACATGGGCATTGAGCGCAGTGACAACGGGCTCACAGGGCTCTGTAGGAGCCTTAAGTTCTTCAAGGGGGTTTGGGCTTAGTTCCATGAGGCTATTGACCAGGTAGGCAAACTCTCCATGGAGGCAGCTGGATAAGGCGATCACATCACCGGCATTGTCCCGGACCTTTTCAGCTGGAGCGACCGACACCTCACCTGGATTTTCCCGAAGGTAGCCAGAGGAAACCACGCGGCATAGGTTTTTGTAACCTTCTGTTGATTTAGCGAGTAGAACTAGGTGGTAAGCGGCGGCTTGGGAGTCTCCCGTGGCCTTACGTACCACTTGGCTTTCTGGAAGCCCATCCCAATTGATCTCGGCCCCGAGAATGGGGTTGAGTCCTGCATCCTTACACTTGACGTAGAACTCAACAGCTCCAAACATATTGCTGTGATCGGTGAGAGCCAGAGCCGTGTGGCCCTGACTTTTGACTTTTTTGATCGCATCCGAGATCCGGATGGCGCCGTCCAGCAACGAATACTCCGAGTGGACGTGGAGGTGAACAAGCTTACGCGGGTTGAGGTTGTCTTCGCTCATCTATTCCCATTCGATGGTCGCCGGGGGCTTGGTGGTGATGTCATAAACGACCCGGTTGATGCCATCGACCTTTCGTACAATTTCATCAGATACAGAAACCAGAAATTCCATCGGCAAGTCCCCTACCCCAGCGGTCATGCCATCTGTCGCTGTGACAGCGCGTAGGGCACAGGTCCATTGGTAGGTGCGGTTGTCTCCCATAACCCCAACAGTTTTGACGGGGAGGAGCACAGCAAATGCTTGCCAAACTTCCTTATACAGGTCTTTTTCACGAAGTTTATCAATAAAAATCTGATCTGCATTCTGCAAAATCTCGACTTTGTCAGCCGTGATCTCGCCGAGGATCCGAACAGCCAAGCCTGGGCCAGGAAATGGATGGCGATCGACCAGCTCATTAGAAATTCCAACCTTGCGGCCAACAAGGCGAACCTCGTCTTTAAAGAGGTAGCGGAAAGGCTCTACGAGGGCCATATGAAGCCTTTCAGGCAAGCCGCCTACATTGTGATGGCTTTTGATGACCTTGGCGCCAGCGCCGTGCCCTGCTGATTCGATCACGTCTGGGTATAGAGTGCCTTGGCCGAGATGGGTGAAGCCCTCGTTAGCTTTGGCGTAGGTTTCGAACTCCTCGATGAACTTGAGTCCGATGATCTTACGTTTTTGCTCCGGGTCAGAAACGCCACTTAGTGCTTGGTAAAACTCTTGGGCCCGGTTCAGAACGACAAGATTGACACCCAAGGACTCTATTTTTTCTTTTACCCAAGATGCTTCATTCTTGCGTAGTAGTCCATGATCGACAAACACGGCGGTCACACGATCGTTGCCCAGGGCCTGGCTCATCAAGGCCACTGCCACAGTACTATCTACCCCACCTGATACAGCCATCAAAACTTTACCATCAGCGACAGTTTCTTTGACGTAGTCTAGGGTTGCTTCCACCACATCATCGGCTTGCCAGTTTAGTTTTGCCTTACAGACATCTTGAACGAAAAGGCTGAGCAGTTCTTTACCGCATTCCGAGTGTTGAACTTCCGGGTGAAACTGCAAGGCGATATAAGGCTTCTCTTTGTGGGCAACCGCAGCCACCACACCGTCTCCAGTACGGCCAATAATAGAAAATTCTTCGGTGAGGTTTTCAACGTCATCCCCGTGGCTCATCCATACGGTTTGTGACTCTGGTAGTTTTGAGAGCATGGATGATGCCCAGCAACCGTGGCTGACATCCAGGTTGAGAGTGGCCTTGCCGTATTCCCTCTGGTGGCCGCTTCGTAGCTTGCCGCCAAACTCTTGGGCTAGGAGTTGCATCCCGTAGCAAATTCCAAGAATGGGTTTACCGCTATCGAGAACCCAACGAGGTAATTTGCGAGCGGTCTCATCTGTTACCGAATCAGGGCCTCCAGAGAGAATGACTCCGTGAAAGGTGAAATCTTCAGGTGGCTGCTCTTTGCTACCATCAACGATCTCGGCGTAGAGGCCGATCTCGCGCAAACGCCTTGCGATGAGGAGTGTGTACTGTGAGCCGTAATCAAGCACGATGATGCCATCGTGAACAGGTCGTGTTACTGAATGATGATGCACGATGAATCTCCCTAGTCGAGTTTGTAGTTAGGTGCTTCCCGCGTGATGTAAACATCATGCACGTGGCTTTCTTTCAGACCAGCAGAGCTAATCTGGATAAATTCAGCATTTTCTTGGAGAGCTGGGATAGTGGGTGCTCCCACATAACCCATGGCCGATCGAATGCCGCCCACCAACTGATAGATCGTGTTTGATAGAGGTCCTCGATAGGGAATGCGCCCCTCGATTCCTTCTGGGACTAGTTTCCCAGCATCGTCGACATCACCTTGGAAATAGCGATCCTTGCTGCCTTTCTTCATAGCACCAAGGCTTCCCATGCCGCGATATTGCTTGTAGCTTTTGCCTTGATAGATAATCAAGTCACCAGGTGCTTCGTCGGTACCCGCAAATAGGGAGCCGATCATCACGGTTTCTGCACCGGCTGCTAGAGCCTTAACAATATCGCCGCTAAACTTGATACCGCCATCGGCGATGACGGGTATGCCACGAGCTTTAGCAGCGCGAGCACAGTTATTGACCGCTGTAAATTGTGGAACACCAATACCAGCTACAATTCGAGTGGTGCAGATACTACCGGGGCCGATACCCACTTTCACAGCATCGACGCCAGCATCGATAAGGGCATTGGTTGCACGACCTGTTGCTACATTGCCAGCGATCAGGTCGAAGGTGCCAGAAACTTGAGAGCGAATATTGGCCACTGCATCAATCACCCCTTGGCTGTGACCATGGGCTGTATCTACGATTAGAACATCGGCACCAGCTTTGACGAGTGCCTGGGCTCGTTCTACATAGTCGCCACCCGCGCCAATCGCCGCACCTACAAGGAGGCGTCCCTCGGCATCTTTAGAGGCATTGGGAAACTTTTTGGACTTAAGGATATCTTTCACGGTGTATAGGCCGACGAGGTGGCCTTCTTTGTCGAGCACTGGGAGCTTCTCGATACGGTGGCGATGGATGATCTCCACTGCTTGATCGGGAGTGGTGCCTTGCTCAGCAGTGATCACCTCGCGAGTCATAACTTCGCTGACTAAGCGGCTGTGATCACGCTCAAAGCGAATATCGCGACCTGTAATAATACCAACCAAGCGACCATCTTCCACCACAGGGAAGCCAGAGAAGTTCACCTCGTTCATAATCTGAACGACTTTAGAAAGGGTATCTCCAGGTGTTACCGTTACCGGGTCCGTGACCATACCTGATTCGCTTTTTTTCACCCGGTTCACATCGAAGGCTTGATCTTCGATGGACTGATTTTTATGCACAATACCAATGCCACCAGCTTGGGCCATTGTAATGGCAGTGTCGGCTTCGGTAACAGTATCCATGGCGGCGGAGAGTAAGGGCATTTTGAGGCGGAGGTTTTTGGTCAGGCGTGTTTCTAAGTTGGCGTCGTGAGGCAAGACTTGGGAGTGTTGGGGGATGAGCAGGACATCGTCGTAGGCTAAGCCTAATGGCAGCGGTTGACTAGAGTCGTAGGTCATACGGACCTCCTATTCTTATATGTTCAGTAGATTTATGGATTTGATTGGTTCTCATCTTATACTATGCCAAAATGGTAAGTAAATTTTTTAATGGGAGATCCTATCACTTTAATTGGCCCTCGCCAAGCACCTTTCTGCAAATTGACTGATGAATCGCTCTTATGGAGCCAATGGCCTTGATTAGTTGCGGAATCTGGGTTATCCAAGCCTATTGTTTCGGTACTTTTGTCGTAAGCCATTATGATTGAGGAATGCCAGTGAGTTTTGAGAAAGAGATCAAGCGTCGTCGAACCTTTGCGATTATTTCCCACCCGGATGCTGGTAAGACCACCATGACAGAAAAACTGCTCCTTTACGGTGGAGCGATTCAGATGGCAGGTAGCGTCAAGGCGAAACGCTCAAAGAAGTTTGCCACTTCTGACTGGATGGAGCTGGAAAAGCAAAGAGGAATCTCTGTCACCTCGTCTGTGATGAAGTTTCCTTATAAAGATCATGAAATGAATCTGATCGATACTCCGGGTCACCAGGACTTCTCTGAAGACACGTACCGAACTCTGACAGCAGTCGACAGTGCACTGATGATCATTGACTGCGCCAATGGTGTAGAGGCTCAGACCAAAAAACTCTACGAAGTTTGTAGCCTGCGCAAGACCCCCGTTCTAGCGTTTATTAATAAAATGGATCGTGAGGGGAAAGATCCCTTCGAGTTGATGGAAGAAATTGAGAATACTCTTGGTATTTCCGTAACCCCTGTTACCTGGCCAATCGGGATGGGTGATCGCTTCCGAGGCGTCTACCATCGGCTTGATAACAAGCTATTAATCTACGACAAAGACGCCGAACGCTCTCGACCTGTGCCTTTGAAGGACTTGAGCCTTGATAGCCCAGAGGTTGTTGCTGAGTTAGGTGAGGAATTAGCAGAAACGCTCCAAGCCGAGATTGAACTCCTTGATGGCGCTGGGGATACCCTAGATAGAGACCGCTATCTACGTGGTGAGTTAGCACCGGTGTTTTTCGGTTCTGCTTTGAAGACATTTGGTATAGAGCCTCTACTTGAAGGTTTGATCACCCTAGCTCCTCCCCCACTGCCTCGCGAAGCTCAAGAGCGTGCGGTTGATCCTATGGAATCTAAATTCACTGGATTTGTGTTCAAGATTCAGGCAAACATGGATCCAGCTCACCGAGACCGCGTTGCCTTTATGAGGATTTGTTCAGGTAAGTTCGAGCGCGGCATGAAGTCCCACATTGTGAGATTAGGTAAAGACCAACGACTTGGCCGCCCGACGCAATTTATGTCCCAAGACAGGAGCCTGGTAGACGAAGCCTTTGCTGGGGACATTGTGGGTATCCACGATCCAGGTGTTTTTAAAATAGGTGACACCCTCACCCAAGGTGAGAAACTACATTTCACAGGGGTTCCGGTCTTTGCTCCCGAGCATTTTGCTCGCGTGACTTTGAAAGACCCATTGAAGTCTAAGCAGCTCAACAAGGCTTTGGATCAGCTCTCTGAGGAAGGCGCTGTGCAGGTGTTTCGGCCCATCAACAACAACGACCAAATCCTTGGGGTTGTGGGAGTGCTTCAGTTTGATGTGGTGCAATACCGGATACAGCATGAATATGGAGTGCAGGTCACGTTTGCGAGACTGCCATACAGTGCGGCGCGATGGATCTTCAGCGATGATGAAGATGCCCTAGACGAATATGTAAGAGCTCAAAGCCACTTGATCTGTGATGATCAGCATGGTCAGAAGGCGATTCTACTGGATGACTTGTGGCGTCTAAACTTTCTCAAAGAACGCTTTCCAAAAATTGAGTACCAAGCTACTTCAGAAAAAATCTAAAATTATCATGGCGAGCAACGCTCGCCGTTCAAAACTCGATGCAAACAAACCGGGGGGAATGATGTCCACCGCGATCATTGGTCATATTTTTCAAGTTGTGCAAGATGCACAAGGTACTTTGTCTATCGATTCAAGGCCCGATCATGGCTTGATGATTGATGACCAGGGAACCATCACGAGCGTTATGCCTAAGAAAGACTGTGGGCATGCCGATCGTATCGTGGACTATGGTGATCGATTGATTCTCCCTGGCTTCATCGATACTCATGTCCACTTCCCTCAGACGGATATGATTGGGGTTTACTCGGGAGAGCTACTGGAGTGGCTGGATGAGCACACCTTTCCTCACGAAACCGCTCTCATACAAGACCCCGAGCAGGCCAAAGATTCAGCAAAAGCCTTTGCCAATGAACTGTTTCGTCATGGCACTTGCACCGCGGTGGCCTTTGCGTGTTCAAAGAAAAGTGCGACTCAGATCCTGTTTGAGGAGTTTGATCGCAACGGGGCAAGGTTGGTCTCTGGCAAGATTAGTATGAATCGCTTTGCGCCAGAGGGTATGCTCGATCAAATTGATGATGATCTTCAAGCGCAATCTCAACTCATTCAAGATTGGAATGGTAAGGATGAGCGGCTATTCTATGCCCTGAGCCCCCGATTTGCCCCCAGTTGCAGTGCTGACTTGCTTCAAGGAATTTCTGATCTTTTAGTTAAAAACCCGAAGCTATATGTGCAGACTCACTTTGCGGAGAACTTGGATGAAGTCGCCTGGGTGAAGGACTTGTTTCCAAAATCTACTGACTACCTCGGTGTTTATGAAGACTATGGCTTGATCAATGAACGTTGTATTCTAGCTCATGGAATATACGCCAGCGCTTCTGAGAGAGAGCGGCTAAAACGCTCCCGAACGATGGTGTCGCATTGCCCAACATCGAATCTTTTTTTAGGTAGTGGTTTATTGCCCTATCGATCGTTTCGCGAGCAAGGGATAGTTCTTGGCTTAGGGACTGATGTAGGTGCGGGAACAAGCTTTTCTCTATGGCAAACCATGGCAGAAGCGGTGAAAGTATCTAAACTGCGTCGAGAGCAGGTTTTGCCCGAGGATCTGTTCTTTGCAGCTACCCTCGGGGCGGCACAGGGATTACAATTGAGTGATCGTATTGGATCTCTAGAAGCAGGGAAGCAAGCAGACTTTCAAGTGATTGACCCAAGTCGTCGCGAACTCCTAAAGCGTCGCCTCCCCTACTGTCACGACCATCGTCAGTTTCTTTCTGCTCTAATCTTTCACTGTGATGATCGCAACCTCGAAAGCCTTTGGGTTAAGGGGCGAAAAATCTTTGAAAACAACACTAGTGCTTAGTCACATTGGATTCTCGGCTAGGCGTCGAGGAATGAATGAGGAGATAGTACTCCCGTACAGCGACGATTGAGAGACGAAGACAACAACGCCGAGGATTAAATGTGAATAAGCACTAGGTCTTTGCCCAACCCTTAGCGCAGGAAACCGCCTGCGACCACTTCTGCAAGTAATGGTTGCGGGCGTCATCGCTCATATCCGGGCTAAACTGCCGATCTTCTTGCCACAGCTCCTTGATCTCAGCGACGCTTTTCCAGAAACCAATGGCGAGACCTGCGAAGTAGGCAGCGCCTATCGCTGTGGTTTCTAAGACTTGCGGGCGGATCACGTCGGTCTTTAAAATATCAGACTGAAACTGCATTAAGTTGTTATTGATGGAGGCACCGCCATCAACTCTCAGTTGCCGCAACTTCATTCCAGCATCAGCTTCCATAGCAGCGACCACATCCTTCGTTTGATAGGCGATGGACTCTAGAGCAGCACGGGCAATGTGAGCCTTATTAGAGCCCCTTGTCATCCCGAGGATGGTGCCGCGAGCATATTGGTCCCAATGGGGTGCCCCCAAACCGACAAATGCTGGCACCAAGTAGACTCCACCGTTATCGGTAACCTGCTCGGCCAGGGTCTCGACTTCGGACGATGACTTAATCAGCCCCAGTTCATCCCTAAGCCATTGCACGATGGCGCCACCCATGAAGATGCTGCCTTCCAGTGCGTAATTCACCTCGTCCCCTCGTTGCCAAGCAATGGTGGTAAGAAGTTTATTTTGAGAGAGGATCGGCTTTGGACCGGTGTTCATCATCAAGAAACAGCCGGTTCCATAGGTGTTCTTTACCATGCCTTTTTCCGTGCACATCTGGCCAAACAGAGCAGCGTGTTGGTCCCCAGCCATACCAGCAATGGGGATCTCATAGCCAAAGAGCTTGGAAAACCCGTATGTTTCGCTGTTGCTTTTCACTTCGGGTAGCATTGATTTTGGAACTTTTAAAATATCTAGGAGTTGGTCATCCCAAGCCATATCTTTAATATTGAATAGCATCGTCCGGCAGGCATTGGAGACATCGGTGGCATGGACGCGGCCCTCAGTTAGCTGCCACAGCAACCATGAATCGACAGTACCAAAAACCAAGTCTCCTGCTGCAGCTTTTTCTCTTGCATCATCCACGTTATCCAATATCCATTGGACCTTAGTTCCAGAGAAATAGGCGTCAACCACGAGGCCAGAAGACTCTCGAATCGTGGCTTCCAAGTTTTGATCCTTCATTCTATCGCAAATTCCAGCAGTGCGGCGGTCTTGCCAAACGATAGCATTATATATGGGTTTGCCGGTTTGTCGGTCCCAGACGATGGCGGTTTCACGTTGGTTCGTGATGCCTATGGCCACGACCTTATCGCCGGCCGCGACCGTTGCCATCACCTCTTGAGCGCACGATAGCTGACTTGACCAAATTTCCATAGGGTCATGCTCCACCCAGCCTTGCTGGGGGTAGATCTGCTTAAACTCCTTCTGGGCAACCGCTGCGATGGTTCCTTTTTGATCTACCAATAAGGCCCGTGAACTTGTCGTGCCTTGGTCGAAGGCTAGGATAAACTCTGCCATGGGACGCCCCCTCAATAATTAGATTGATGTAGGGCCATCCATAGCAGATTTTCAAGAATCACGAAATGACTTTGGGAAAGTGGCTCAGGGTTTCCACCTTCGGATGAGGCTCGGGAGGATCTGGTAGATAAAGCGTGTTGCGCCAGTACATGAGAGCCTCGGGAAAATGTGCAGCCATCTGATTGAGGTTCTTTAGCTCGTTTTCAAAGGATGCTACCACGGTTCCTAGCTTGGCGATATCATTGAGCACAGCTTTCTTGTAAGAAAAATCATCCATGGCAGGATCAGGCTTCATAAATAGGCTGGTGTCATCGTTCTTCCAGGGGAAGTCTAGCTTAGCCAGAATTTCTCGGGTTCCGCGACCCATCCCTGGCTCATCGCGCCCGGTCAAGTACACAATGTGGGCCCCTGCGTTGTGGCAGCCTTGGACAAAAGATTCTGCGCCGGGAAAAGGTAAGTCGTCTTTGATGTAGGGATAAGTGAAGTAGTTCCCCACCCAAAACGTGGCGAGCTGCTCAACGAAATCTATTGATTTGATTCCTAAGTTCTTCATGCAGTCAGTCACCCGATAGGCAATGTCTTGGATGTTCGCGTTAAGGACTATTTCGGATTCTTGGCGAAATTGATCTTGTATCTGATCTTGGCTGCAAAAGTCTCGGAAGACTTTCAGTTTACGGTGACGACAATCAATGATGGTATCATCGATATCAAAGATCACCAGTGCAAGGTCGCCTTTGGATTGTACCTGTTCAATCTTGCTTTCGATACTTGCTTTCGGATCAATCATAGATCTGCCTCGAAACTAGTTTGGAATATGCCCCATCTTGGGCCAGCAGCCCTTTGTGCTGACCCTGCTCCACCACCCGACCTTGGTCAAAGACAAGGATCTTATCGCAGTCCTGAATGGTGTTGAGCCGGTGAGCGATCACGAAAGTTGTGCGCCCTTTTAAAACTTCCTGGATGGCTTGTTGAATCTTCGCTTCAAATGCCTCGTCGACATTAGCAGTGGCTTCATCGAGTACCAGGATCGCTGGATCGCGGACCAGCATCCTCGTAAATGCCATCAGCTGGCGTTCACCCATGCTAAAGTTTGCACCATTATCGAGGCAGACGGTATCAAGCTTTTGCGGCAGTCGATCGATAACTTCAAAGAGTCCTGTGCGTTGGCATATGGCAAGTAATTCTTCGTCCGGGACACCGGGGTGACCATCAGGAAGAGCTACGATGAGATTGTCCCGGATGCTCCCATGAAAGATCGTTACGTCCTGGCTCACAATCCCCATCTGCTGCCGAATAGAAAGCCGTGACCACTCGCTTAGTGGTTTATTATCGATAAGAATCTCGCCGCCCGAAATTCCATAGAGTTGAGGCAGTAATTGAATGGTGGTAGTCTTGCCAGAGCCGGTTCTACCGACAAGAGCGACACTTTCGCCAGCATTGATGGTGAAAGATACATCTTTTAAAACCGGGGAGTCCTTTTTATACTCCATCCACACGTTCCGGTATTCGATTTTACCCTGGATCTTTTGCTGTCGGGTGCCGTCTTGATTGAGGGTGTCAGACTCGGTCTTTTCATCAAGCATTTTCCGTACTCTTTCGGATGAGGCAATCGCGTCTTGGATCAGATGAAGCTCAAACGATAGCATCATAATCGGTCTGAAATAACGTTCCCCGTAGCGAACAAAGGCGACCAATAAACCAATAGAGATAGATTCATCTAGGGCCTGATGCCCGCCGTACCAAAGAATAACTAGAATTGGAAGTGCGCAGAGCAAGGCTGCCAATGGACGAATGAAGCTATTCCAGTTCATCAGACTAATCGCTGCACGAAGGAGATGGCGAGAGCTACCATCGAACTCTTTTTTAGTCCAACCCTCGATACCAAAGATCTTGATCACGCTCAGGCCGTTGATGAACTCCGCTAGTTGGGCATTTAGGGCCGCCGAGCGTTTCTTGTATTCTCTCAACCAGCTTCGCACCGGCTTACGTAGGGCAATCGTAAACATCACCGCAGGGAGGCTGGAGGCTACGATAACTGCTCCAAACTTCCAGTCTGTAAGAAGCATGGCTAGTAAGACTGAGGTAATGGTGATCACAGCCGTGAATACCCGAGGCAAAGTATTACTAAAGAACGACTCGATGCCTTCGACATCGGCTGTGAGGCGAGTCATGGTGCGGCCTAAAGGTTCCTGGTCGAAGTATGGGATTGGGAGTCTGCCTAATTTATTAAAAAGAGCAACGCGAATGCCGTAGGCCACCTCATTGGTGACTCTGGCTAGCCCAACCCTGCCCTTGTAGTAAACCAAAAGATTGACGCTTTCAAATAATAGAATACCGGCGACTAAGCTGGCAATTCTGCTTTGCTCAGCACCTGAGACCAATGCCTCGGCTAGCAGACCCATGAGCTTGGCAGACATCATAAGAACTGCAGAAGACGCTAAAATAAAGCCAATTGCTAAGAAAAGATTTTTATAGTTACCTTGACCGTAATTGAAAAGAGCTATGATTGACCGAAAGTCACTTTGTTCCTGAATCGTGTCCTGACTTGCTATCATTGTGAGGCCTCCTTAATCTGCTGCAGTCGGCCATCTTCTAGTTTGAAGATCCGGTCACAAAGCTGAAGCGTTGACAAGCGGTGTGCTGTCCAGATGATGGTCTTGTGCTCGAACTCTTGGCTTAGAGCACTGAGAATGTGATGCTCGGTGACAGAGTCTACAGCGCTTAGGGAATCATCTAAAATAAGAACGTCGCTATGCTTAAGGAGTGATCGAGCGATGGCGAGTCGCTGCTTTTGACCACCACTAAGGTTTATTCCCCACTCACCAATCCAGGTATCCAAGCCATCAGCCATCTCTTCAACGTCAGACCAGAGTCGTACCATCTTCAGGGCAGCAATCATACGCTCCTCAGTAACCTGTGCGCCTAGGGATAAGTTGTGGCGAATGCTGCCGGCAAAAAGAAACGGCTTTTGAGGGACGACTGTTATGGTTTCGCTAAGCCAATCCGAACCGAGGTCTTCCATATTGAAACCTTGCACTAGAACCCTTCCTTGGTAGCCATCGAGAAGGCCAGCGAGGATGTTGATCAAGGTTGTTTTCCCGCTGCCAATGGGCCCAGTGATACCGATCTTTTCGCCCTTTTGAATCTTGAGTGAAATGCTAATGAGGCAAGGAGTCTCTTCATGATAGCGAAAGTTCATATGCTCCACGGAGAACGTGGGAGCGGCTTCAGTTTTCTGGGAAGGCTTGACCTGAGTACGCAGGGGTTCTTTTTTAAGCCTAAGAATCTCATGGACCCGAGCAAAGCTAGCAAACCCTGTTTGCCACTCGGAAATCACTGATCCCAACTCGAATAGTGGCGATTGGAGGAGCAACACGTAGGATTGAAGAGCGAGAAATTCACCAATTGAAATGACCCCTTGTTGGTATTGATAGACTCCAAAGGTGAATAAGACCCCATAGGCAACCAGGGTTGGGGCTGCTCCTAGTATAAATATCTTCCAACCAATTCGTAGCACTTCGAATTGCTCTTTGGCATAGCTTCTGGCTTTGGCTGCTAGAGATTTCTTCCATATTAACTCTGTTGCAGTGGAGCGCTGGAGGCGAATGGTTTGTACAGCCTGGGATATGGAATCACTCAGCTCGGATAGAGTCTCCTGAGCGACTTGGTGTTGATCGTATTCTCGTCGGCTTAATTTGATGATAGCTCTGGGTAGGAAGGGTACGATCACTAGGGCAGCCAAGGTGAGTGTGACATCGATCATCAGCATCGATATCAGAGACAGGACTGTGAAAAACACCACATCAAAGGTGAGTACCATGGTAAAGCCGTGAATAAAGCGACTCTTATTCCAGTCTCCGGTCGCACGATTCATCAGATCGCCTAAAGAGTAACGCTGGGTAAATGATAGAGGCTGGTGCTTTAGCGAGTCCCAAAACTCTGTTTTAAGTTTGTGTCCAGCATCGTGGGTCCGCCGTGCTAACAGCTGTCGCCAGCCAACTCTGCCCCACCACCCGACACATAACACTATCAGGAAGGCGTACATCATCGTATCGAGTGTTGCTTCCCTAGTCTCCCGTAGAAACAGACTCGGTATTCCCTGGGAGTTGGTAAGGTGGTCCACTGCCCACTGGATAAACTTGGGAATTAAAACTTCGGTGCAAGTGGTGAGCAGAAGGGAAAGAGTGCCGGCAAGGTAGAGGGGCCAGTGGCCCAAAATATTATGGCCATAGCTCTTGTACATACTTAATGACATGGTAGCCTTTCAATGGGTAGGGTTTGATAAGACTTTTTGTGTATCGCTTAAGCATTAAGATGGAACTAAGTTAAATGCAAGTAAAGTAAGTCAAAATATCTATTAAGGGGCTCCGAGCCCCTGAGTTTAAGATTTAAGCACAGTTCCACCCATAATGTTGAATCCTGCGTCAATATGCATAATCTCTCCGGTAATCATCCGAGATAAGTCGCTCACAAGGAAAGTCGTGCCGTGACCGACATCGCCGCCGTCGACATTGCGACCCAGAGGTGAAACAGATTCGTACATGCCGAGCATGCTTTTAAAGTCGCCTACAGCAGATGCTGCGAGTGTTTTGATCGGGCCAGCGCTGATGGCATTGACGCGAATATTACGGCTGCCCAGCTCGTAGGCTGCGTACTTCACGGAAGTATCCAATGCAGATTTACAAAGGCCCATGAGGTTGTATCCTGGCATCACCTTCTCGCCGCCATAGTAAGTCATGGCACAGATCGAGCCACCGTCTACCATCAAATCTGCCGCAGCGCGGCTTGTTGCCAGAAAGCTGTAGACGCTGACGTCCATGGCGTTGGCGAAGCCCTCTCGTGAGCATTCGATTGTATTGAGCTTGAGGTCAGCAGTCGGTGCGAAGGCGATCGAGTGGATGAGGAAGTCGATGGTTCCCATTTTTTCTTTAACATCCTGGAAGAATGCCTTAATGTCATCGTCTTTCGTGACATCACAAGGGCATACCACTTGAGGGTCAAGTCCGTCAGTCACTTGGAGTAGGCGTTGTTTGTTGCGCTCTCTTTCTCCGGTGTCAGGAAGGTAGCTAAAGCCGAGCTTGGCACCTTCGCTATGAAGTACTTTGGCAATGGATGAGGCGATGGAGCGATCATTAGCGATGCCCATGATAATGCCACGTTTACCCTCTAAAAGTCCCATGAATCACTCCTTGTTGATTGATTTTTGGCTACACTACATCATGCTTTGAAGCACTGGTAGGTATTTGTGGGGCCGATTTATGTCAAGGTTCGAAGAGATTGTCGATATGTTCAAAAAATGTTTCTTCTGAGTCAATACGACCAAAGCCCGACTCCTCACAGAAGTCTGCAATACGATCGAGTTTTTGATCAAGTTGGTTTTGGCTGTGCTCCAGGGCAGAGATGACTATGGCTGGTATCCCCGCTTCCTGTGGCTTGTTTATTTTGACGCATACATGGAAGCGGCTTTTGATTTTTTCGGTGAGGGCTTTCAGCTCTCGTTTGTCGTAGGTGGTCTGTTGGTCTTCAAAAACAATCCGGGTCACAGCTATAAACACAAGAAGTCCTATCGTTTAAACGTTGCTGAGAGTCTGAGAGGAACGCTCTTTAACGAGAATATCCGATACGCAACTTGATATTCAATCCGCCAGTAGCGATCCAGATGGCGATTGTAGACTTTTTGGTTGCATATAGGAACCCATGACCCGCTCTCCCTCCATAGAACGAGAAGCTGGGCCTGGCTTGTGCCTTGTATAGGATGGCAAAGGTCATGATGAGCCTCCTTGGGAGACTCTTGAATGGCAAATTTTGTTTCACGGATTGCCTGAATTCCAGCTTGCCACTGCCTGATTCCGATCAAGGTTTGAATAAGAAGGCTGAGGCTAAGTCCGTAGATCCAGGCTTCAGTCACGGCGTATCACTGCTGAAGGGGTTGAGAGACTTCATGTCAAATTCGATGCCCACAGCCTCTTCCAATTTGCTGAACTTACTTTCAATCGAATCGCTGATAAAGGCGATTGCTCCGATAGATAGAACGAGTCCAAACACAGAAACGACCACGTACTCAAGTGCGGCTCCCCCTTGCTGGAGGTTGGTGCCATATGCCTCTTTGAAGCAATTAAACTTTAGATTTTTCATGGTAAACTCCTTTCGATGCCAAGCTTAAAGCTTGGGCTTAGGATCACCACAGACATGTTGCAGACTTCGTGAAAGGGTTCCTGTTTTCGTGTAGAATGATCCAATACCGATTACTTCGAGGAGGCATGCATGCCAAGCACCGCAGAATCCGTGACCTTTGAGCAAGCATACGAATTATCTAAAGCGCTGCAGGAAAAAATTAGTCTATCCATTTTCGGCCAGGAGGAACTGATTACGGAGGCAATCTGTTGCCTGCTCTCCGGCGGTCATATTTTGATGACAGGTGCGCCAGGATTGGCAAAAACGACCCTCGTGCGAGTCTTTGCAAAATACTTAAGCCTGAACCATGGTCGGATTCAGTTTACTCCTGACCTTCTGCCAACAGATATTCTGGGGTCCGATATTTTGAATATAGACCCCGAATCAGGCAAGCGATCTTTTGAATTTTCAGCCGGGCCAGTGTTTGTCAACTTGCTCCTCGCCGATGAAATCAACCGAGCCTCGCCTCGGACCCAGTCAGCACTCTTGGAAGCAATGCAGGAGCGAACTTGTACAGTGGGCGGTACCAATCACCAATTGCCGCAACCGTTCATGGTTTTTGCGACCCAAAACCCCTTTGAATCGGAAGGAGCATTCCCTCTCCCAGAGGCCCAGCTCGATCGTTTTCTGATCCACACTTTGGTACGGTATCCCAGTCAAGAGGCAGAAGAGCGGATACTCACGGAACACGCCAAGAGCAGCCTGATCGGTGAAACACTCGCTGCTCATGATCAGGCAGACTATCTCATGAGCCTCGATAAGATGAAGTCGCTGATCGACTGTTGTCGCCGGGTGCGCGTGGATGATGAGCTCATTCAAATGATCAATCGCTTGGTTCGATCATCTCGGCCAGACGATGAAACTTGCCCCAAAGAATTCCGGCAGTTGATATGGTATGGTGCCGGACCGAGGGCAGGGATCTCACTTATCTCAGTATCCCGCGCCTTCGCCTTGATGAATGGTTCAGAGCAGGTGCGATGGGAGCATGTCAAACGCATGGCAAAACCCGTTCTTCGTCACCGGATACGACTTGCAGCTCAAGCGAGTCGAGATCAAATTACCGAAGATCACATGATTGATCGAATGCTGGAAGCCTTGGAATCCAACTATAATCTTTCGGCCAAGGGACTTTCTTGATGAAGGAAGATTCATATATCAGCGAATTAGTTCCTACCATTGGCGCTGAGCTGGACATTGAGCAGTTCATCATGAGTCAGCGCTACTTAGGGAGCTTTCAACTTCGTTTGAAACGCGCTAGCCGCTTGCCGGCTTATAGCAGGCAATACATCAAGGGCGATCCGGTACATTTGATCGATTGGAAAGCCTACGCAAGGAATGACCAGCTGATCGTCCGCGAGGAGCGCGATGAGGCATCCAGTCGTATCGCAATATGGTTGGACTTGAGTGATACAATGCTCTGGCCTGATTCTAGCCATAGTCTCGGACGAATTACGAAATGGGAGCAGAGCCTTCGTATTGCTCTGCACCTATTATTTTTGCATTACAAGAAAGGTGACCGGGTGCAGCTGTTCGTCGCTCCTCCGGCGAAGAGTAAGCCGCAGGTCAGAATTTTGATCGATAACTCTCAGGATGTTCTTGCCCTTTACGACGAATTGCAACGGGCAAGCTTCGATGCGGACCTTCTTCTGTCTCATGGGCTCCACGTTGATGTCGATTTAGATCGGTACCAAATGGTTTATCTGATTAGCGACCTCTTGAATTCTAAGGTAGTAAAGGCTGCTGAAAACTTACCGACGCTAACGCGAGTTTTTCATGTGCTAAGCTCTCTTGAAGTTGATATAACTTGGGTGGAAAAATCATATTGCTACTATGATGAGTCATCGGGACGAAAAGAGTTTTTGGGCTCCACCTTAAAAGAATCAAAATCATATCCGCGAGCCCTTGAAAAGTGGCTTAAGAAGTTGAACAAGCGTCTGAGTCACGACTCCGGCGACTATCACCTTTTTACAGATCACACCACCATGCATCAATACCTCACTAGTTTGACACTGCCTATTATAGAAGGATGAAGTTTTGTCTTTAGACTCATTGACAATGAATCCTAGCCTACTTTCAGCGATCGTACTGATGCTAGTCAGTCTTTCGATCTTCATTTGGTGGATCGTACGCAAGAAACGAAATCGAGTTTGGCTACCGACACTGCGCCTCATCAAAGAAGAATCGAATCCTCTCCCCAAAATGAAGCTGGTCGTACCACCGCTCCTGCTATTTCTTTGCTTCTTCCTGTCAGCACTTACTATGCTATGGCTAACCACAGAACCATCTCAGAGGCAATATCGCGACATCAGTTCGAACGTGAATAAGATCCATATCTTTATTGATCGAAGCCCATCTACCAGCGCTTGGGATAAACCTCAGCAGCGAGTTGATTTTTTACGGGAGCTTTTTTCTTACTTTGTAAAGCAAGGTTCTGTAAGTGTTGGCCTAAGTGGTGTCGATGACATTCGACAATTCACCGATGAAGCAGAGTTTTTATCATGGGTCAATTCCTTTGGGTTCCATCGCGAGGGGTTGAAGTTGGGTCGAGGCGTCCACGAACAGCTTGAAAAAGTAGGGTCAGTAGATCGTCTGGTGATCCTTTCGGATTATGATCGCTACTCTTGGTCAGATTTTAATTGGCGTTATCTGGAAACGAAGATGGAAGTGATTTTTGCTAGCCCACAAGATCGCAGAGACAACCGAAATGTATTCATCAATAAAGCAAGCATCAAGACTTCTGAATCGGATTCTCAAGTTGTTTGGCAGGTTCAGGTGTCTCGCAACTATACTCAAGGTGAGGTTGGAGGATCGCTCGATGTGCGAGTCAATGATCAAAAGCTGACCGAGACTACCTGGCGCTTGCTTGAGGAAGAGAAAACGGTAGACATCGAAGTTCAGTGGCCGGCTAGCCTTTGGGAAGGTATAGCGAAGCAAGATGATTCGATGATTTGGTCTCTTCGTACCGATGGGCCAAACGGAATTACTCTGGATGACCAGTTCCGCACCAAAACCGAAGGGCTGAAGCGTGACATTCTCCTGGTATCTGAACCCGATGGTGAAATGTTTCTAGAGGATGCTATCCATCACTTAAGAATTTCACTGGAGGTCCTGGGGTTTCGTATCCGGCGGTTGGATACCTTTCAAATTCAGGAGCAATTCTGGAACTTACCACTTTGGATTGTGGCAGCCGATCGCGGTTCTGTAAATGACTATTGCCCCGCCGAGTTTGAAACCAGGCGACTTGCCAACCAACGAGCTAATGATCTTTCCGTCAAAGAATCATTGCCGGTCGTCTGGCTTTTACCTAAGAACCTAGATGTATCATATCGAAACTTGTGCTGGTGTTACAGCCGTTTGGTCGAAGGCTCTCAAAGGCAAAATGAACTACCTCGCTACTGCGAAGAGGTAGAAACCCGTGATCAGTACGTTTCGGTACTCCAATCCTTAGGGGCACAACAGATTGGTGGTTCCGTGGGGGACTCACTAGGAGCATTGGCTTGGCATCGGAAGCGGGCTGATTCGGGTGTTGAAGTCTTCGCATTTACCCTACCTTTGAGTCCGTCCCGTAGAACGGGGATTTCCTACGATCTCCTGCCAACGCTAACAAAGTCCTTTCTCACCCTATCTTATTTATTAAACGATAAAGGCGAGCGCCTCAATAGCGATTGGCCGCGCATTGATGATATCACCGGCAAAACACTCCAAGAACTCCGCTTACCGAGCAATGTGCCGTTGGGGGAAAGTACCTTGACTCTCGAAGAAGCTAAAAATCTACCTGCGACTTGGAGGCAAGGAGGAACCTTAGCGATCAAGTCTAATCCAGGTGTTCGTGAAGAGGACGATCCCAGGCTATGGATTGAGGTTGCATTTTGGATACTCGCGGCAGCAGCTCTCCTTGAAGGAGTTTGGATCGGTATGCGCTTTGTTCGTGGCATGGGAACCAAAACTAGCCAGGCAGCCCTTATCTTCTTGGCTCTATGGTTTAGCGACGAGGCTCATAGCAGTGTCAAGCTAAATCTGGCTGGCTACTCTTGGAACAACCAAATAGGCGAGACCCTAGCACGGGATGTCGCAGGCAGGACAAGCATCTCCTTAGATTACGAGCTGGCAGTTTACCCAACAATCACGGATCAGCTTTTCTTGGAACCATGGTTTTGGGTGCGAGATGCTCAAGTGTTGAGCAATCCTGGTCATGGAGGTCTTGAAAGTATCAAGCGTTGGTTAAAACGAGGTGGTTTTTTGGTTATTGAAAAATCTCCGGGCCAGGACCAGCTAGAAAAACTCATTCAAATTCCAGGGGGGGTGTGGAAACCCATACCACCGGACCATGAGATTATGCGAAGCTTCCACCTACTCGACTCACTTCCCAAGTGTCAAAATCAAGTCTGGTTGGGTTATCACTACGATGAACGGATCGCTGTGGTTGCGATTCCCTTTGGCTTCCTTGGTGGCTTGCTGAACACAAGCTCCCAGGATAAATGCGCAGCAGAAATTGGTCGGGAGCGGGCCACAAGAATTTTTATAAATTTGCTCATGGTCTCGCTAGCGACAGACTACAAAAAAGACCAGATTCATTTACCTGAAATTCTAAAAAGGCTTCGATAGTGGAAAACTTGAATCAACTTCTGGTAATTGGCACCATCGCCTTACTCATCCTTTGGTTTGGCTGGATCTTGCTGTATGGCTTGAGGAGAGGCTCCCTAGCGTTGATTTTACGGGTGATCTGGATCGTACCTCTCGTGATGACGTTTTTTCCAGAAATCGTTACAGTGGAAGTGCCGACCACCGTCTCGGTGAAGCCAATCCATGTTCTGCTCGATGATTCAGAAAGTATGAAACAGGGTGGGTGGCTAGCGAAGGGGGAAGCGACTATTGAAAACTTGAAAGAGGAATGTCGTCGTGTTGGTTGTAGCCTTAAGATCACGAGACTTTCTAGCCGCTCTGAAGTGGTCAACTCTGGATATACCCCTCTCGATGAAGTTTTGAGTTCCTGGAGCTACGAGCTTGGCTCTGATCCCTGGGTTGTATTCACTGATGGAGGTAACCAAAAACCGAAGATAGAGTGGTCGAAACCTCTATCTGGAATCGGGGCAGGGGAACAGTGGCCAAGAGGCTATATTGCTGGCTATGTAGACCGAACACTAGATAACGTATGGATTGAAACAGCGACCGACACCCTATTCTCTTTTGAGGGGAAAAACATGGTTGTTACGGTTGATATCCATCGCAATACAACTGAAAATGATCTGCCGGTTCAAGTTCAAGTGGCATCTGGTGAGCAGCATCTAGCAACAGCAAATGTAACCTTTCGCAAGGGCGATGGCCAGATCGCTGTGGAGATTCCCCTGCCGCCATTGAATCGAGGAAACCACTTTGTGTCGATTGAAGCCTTGCCTACGGCTACGGAAAAAATACTTTGGGACAATCGTGTTCATAGAAATGTAGAAGTCTTGCCAAATACCATAGGAGTTCTCCACCTGCTGGGCTCTCCCAGTTGGGATGGCCGTTTCGTGAGGCGTTATCTCAAATCAGAACCAAAATATGATCTCATCAGCTTCTTTATCTTACGGGACCCCGTCGATCATCAGCTAACTAATGAGCGGGAGCTTAGCTTGATCCCGTTCCCTGTGGAGCGGCTTTTCAATCAGGAGCTACCTAACTTTCGCTCTGTGGTTTTGCAAAACTTCTCTCTGTATCAATTTCTGGAGCCTTCCTATCAAAAAAACCTTGTGAACTTCGTTAAGAATGGCGGAGGCTTACTTTTTATTGGTGGGCCAAGAGCACTCAATTCTTCGGATTATCGATCTTCGGCCTTAGCCTCGATTTTGCCTTTTGAAACCGAAGGTTCACCAATCAAGATGAACCCATTGAGCTTACTTAGGCCCATTCCGCTTTCACAGAATCGAAGTGGGCCCTACTATGACCCTGATCTAAAGTTTAAAGTAGAAGCAGCACAACCTGATCAACAGTCGCGAGACCTAGCCAATGTCTATGATGATTGGTTGCACTTTATGGGCGACTTCCAGCAGGCTGAAACTCTTCAGGGCTTGCACCATATGGAGAATGTCACCTTCAAAGAAAAAGAATACACACCCCTACTTAATGCGCGTTTAGAAGATGGGCGAACGGTTCCCTTGGCAGTGGCGTCTTACCCCGGCAAAGGGCGTGCACTTTGGATATTTTCAGATTCCTTCTGGCGCTTGGCGATGGATCCTAGTGTGTCCCGTAAAGTTTACTATGACTTTCTCAATAGCTCCATGACTTGGCTTTTACGTCAAGAGTTTCGTAAGCCAGCGAGTCTACAGGAGTTGAGCCTTCGTGCAGAAGATACCAAGACTTCTTTTTCGGTGTTTGTGCATGGTCCAGCAGCTGGCTATCTGGCTGAAGAAAACACTTGGGATGTTTCCGTTTGTGGCTTCAATGTACCCTACCGATCCTTGTTGGTTCAGAAGCTCGGATCCCAGTCTTGGTCGATTTCCGGCAGCATTCCCGCAGTACTACAGGGCGGCACCATTTGTAGTATGGTTCTACAAGGGAATCACACGTCCTTTGGCAGTGTCGAAGCTCGGGTGGGCGGCCAGGTGCCGGAAACATATCGCGACCAAGACGTACCCTTTTCTTTGATTGGTTTGGAGAGTCTAGCCCGCTTGACTCAGGCTTCACTTTCAGTTGAGGAGAACAATCATGACACGAGTCTTCTCGAATGGGTTGGCCGCGTGACTGGGTCGATGGGAGTGACAGCACCAAGTGAGCGAAAGAGCATGACAGACTTTTACTGGGTGTTTAAGTCCTGGTGGATCTATCTTTTGTTCCTAGCAATTCCAGGGGAGGTGCTGGTGCGACGCTGGCCCCATTTAACGACAGTCAAAAGAACATAAATAGTATTTACAGTTGGCTTATCTTGGGATAGCGTGGAAGGTTCGGCTTAGAACTTTATAGGAGACGAGAAATGGAAATTGAATCTAAGCGAGTTCGGAAGTTTTTATCTAAAAAAATCCAACAGTTAAATGATATTGTTGCAGACCTTGATAGCCTGGTTACAGAAATTGGCTCGGATTATTATCGTGTGAGTATTTTTGGCTCAGCAAGAATCAAAGAGGACTCTGAAGAGTATAAGCGAGTCTATAAACTGGCTAAGATGCTGGCGTCAAAGAATGTCGATATTGTCACTGGCGGTGGGCCTGGGCTGATGGAAGCTGCAAACGCGGGTGCCAAGGAAGGTAGCGACAAGGCTCGTTCTTTCGGCCTGCATATTGAGCTTCCATTTGAGGCTGACACAAATTCACACCTTGATGTGAAATATCATCATCGTCGCTTTTCATCGCGCTTGGATGAATTCATGCGGATTAGCCATGCAGTTGTGATCACTCCCGGTGGCATAGGGACTCTTTTAGAGCTGTTTTACACTTGGCAGTTGATGCAGGTCGATCATATAGCACCCAGACCGATTGTTCTCATGGGTGATATGTGGAAAGGACTAATGGATTGGCTTGAGCAGTTCCCAGTAAAAAACAAGCTGATGGATCAATCAGATTTTGATCGATTGGTCTTCGCTAGTTCAAGTGAAGAGGTTCTTAAGATCCTTCAGCCATCGATCGATGAGTTTTATTCAAAGCAAAAAACTCTTCAGCCTTAGTCATCGATGCCTTCTAGGTTAAGGTCTAGCAAAACCTTTTTCACCTGATGTAAGTCAGGGAATAATCCTAGGACCTTCACAAGAAAATCCCGGCTTAGATCCGGGGTTAGCTCCCCTTCAACACGCTTGTGGTAGATAGCTTGGAAAGCTTCTTGAAGAGATCCTTGGTGATCTATTTCAAAGCTTTGAGCGAGTGTTTCAGCAAGTTCAGCGGCATGAATTTCCCCTTGAAGATGGGATATCGACTCCATGTGATCTAATAAAAAACTTAGCAGGACTTTGAGCTGTTTCTGGCTCTCTCGGGTTTCGACTTTGTGGAGAGCGATACCCTGGATAGCTCCTATAAGAAGTGTTAGCTGCTTTTTAAAGGCTTGTTCCTGTGAGCGCTCTATATCAACATGGAGTGCTAACTCACCGTTCAAGCACTTGATTTTCGCTTCATTCCACCAGCAGTGATGTTTATCCAGTTTGGCCCTTGGCGAAAAGCATCGGAATACCGACAAGGGAGGTAAACAGCGAAGGCATGGGCCACCTTGGTCTAGCCTCGCGATTTTACATGCGGGGGGTAGGCCTGGTTGAAGTTTGACTGATTGGGAATCTGATAGCCGAACGGAATCGTCGACTTTCCCTAAATCGAAGGGTTGCGAAAGGGTTCTACTTGGCTTGCCAGGTGGGGCACACCCTATCCAGAGCAAGATACTCCAATAAGGAATTCGCTTTAACATCGGGGTTAGCAAAGGCTTGATCCTCCTGCAGTAATTGTATCTTTTTTGCGGCGTTGGGGATAGGTCCTCAAAGCTCCTGCTTCCCTGTTTGAACGCTCGCATTTTTCTTTTGTTTGAATAGATGTTAGAACCAAGGGCCGGAAAAGCCTAAATTTGGGGAAAAATGGATGAGCTTTATCAAAATCAAAAATTTAATTAAAGGCTTAGCTTTCGATGTGGACTATTGGAGCGTTCGCTATATCGAGCGTCGCGATGAGTTTTTACAAGTACGACAAAATGTAATTGAGCCGCCGCGCTTAATGGATGACCTGGGGATAATGATTAGTGTCTATCACAAGGGTGGGCAAGGCTATGCGGGGACAGCTGATCTTTCCGAGCAAGGTATCAAGCAAGCTTTCAACTTGGCAAAACATTGGGCCGAACTGAGTGCCGATCACTCGGTAATGCCTTTTGATGAATCGATATTTGATTCTGCAAGTGGAGAGTATAAGTCTCCAATTAAGGAAAACTGGTTTGAAGTCGCGATAAAAACAAAACTGGATCGCTTACAAGCTGTTTCCCAACGTCTGAAAACTCATGACCATATTGTCGATTGGAGCTGTGGTTTTTGGGCTATACACTGGGATAACTATTTTCTCTCATCCAACGGCGCCGAGCAGTTTCAAAGCTATCAGCTAATCAACCCTGAGATGTCAGTCACGGGATTTGATCAAGGCGTTTCAGAGACTAGGACCTTTGGTGGTCAAGGAATCTGTAGACAAGGCGGCTATGAGGTGCTAGCGGATGTTAAATTTGATCAGGCTGCGGAGTCTTTGCCAAGGGAATTGCTCCAACTTTTAGCTGCTCCTCATTGCCCTACGGGTGCGATGGATGTTCTCCTTGAACCAGATCAAATGATTTTACAGATTCATGAGTCCATCGGGCATCCATTGGAGCTGGATCGTATCTTGGGCGACGAAAGAAATTACGCTGGCACGTCCTTTGTTACTAGGGATATGTTTGGTACCTATCAATACGGTTCAGAACTCCTGAACGTTACCTTCGATCCAACCTTAAGTGGTGAGTTCGCATCTTATCAGTTTGATGACGAAGGATCGGCCGCACAGAAAGTTTATCTTATCGAACAAGGAATATTGAAGAGGGGCCTTGGAGGTGCGCTATCCCAAAAACGATCTGGAATTGAGGGTGTTGCAAACTCAAGATCGGTAGGCTGGAATCGACCACCGATCGATCGCATGGCAAACCTCAACCTTGAACCTGGTACTTCGTCGATGTCAGACATGATCGGATCCATCGAGTACGGCGTACTTATGAAAACAAATTGCTCTTGGTCTATTGACGACTCTCGCAATAAATTTCAATTCGGCTGTGAGTACGGCCAGGTTATTCGCAATGGAGAGTTAGCCGAAGTGGTTCGAAAGCCGAATTATCGCGGGATCTCAGCAAGCTTCTGGCGAAGTTTAAGCCAAGTTGGTAACCAAGAAAGCCGTGATATCTTGGGTACTCCGTACTGCGGAAAGGGTGAACCAAACCAAGCGATTGCAGTAGGACATGCCTCTCCTGCCTGTGTTTTCAAAAATATTGAAGTCTTTGGAGGAGAGTGATGCAAACTTATTTTAATGAACTGGTTCAACATATCCGTTCCCTCACAAAGGGAGATGAAGGTTTCACCTGTTTTCTAGAAGGTGAAGATACCGACTTTTGTCGATTCAATCATGGAAAAATCAGGCAGTCGGGACATGTCTTACAAAACAAGCTGCGCCTTCAGCTTTTCGATAGTCAAAAACATATGGAAGAGGTGTTGACTCTTTCGAGTCGTCTCGAAGATGATAAGATGCGATTAGAAAAGGGTCTAGAGCGGATGAGGGCAATTCTAAAGGAACTCCCGAAAGATCCCTACTTTTTGCTTAATGAGGAGCCTCAATCAAGTGAGTTTGTGAGAAAAAAAGAGCTGCCGCCTCGCGATCGAATTATCGCCGATGTACTTGACGAAGTTGAGGAACTTGATTTTGTTGGTATCTACGCAGGGGGAGATGTCTATCGAGCCTTTGCAAATTCTCATGGGCAAATGAATTGGTACGAGTCTCAGACATTCAATCTGGATTGGTCCGTCTACCTGCAAGATGACAAAGCTGTAAAGCAGGGCTACGCAGGTTTTAAATGGGAACGGGAGCACTTTAAAGATAAGCTAGCACAGGCTCGCCGCCAGTTGGAAGTGTTGAAGCGTAGCCCCAAAACAATCTCACCAGGGAAGTATCGGGTCTATTTAAGTCCGGCCGCCCTAGAAGAAGTCTTTGCGCTCCTTAATTGGGAGAGTTTTGGTCGGAAATCTTTTGAAACCAAACGGTCGGCCTTGGTTAAGCTCTTTGACGGTCAGGAGAGACTCTCGCCCCTGGTATCTATCGCAGAAGATACTGGATCGAGCATTGCGCCCAATTTTGATCACTCAGGATTTTTGAAGCCCGATTGTGTTCAATTGATCCAAAATGGAGCCTTTGCAAGTGCTTTAACTTGTGCACGGTCTGCCAGAGAATATCAGACTGAAGCAAATGGTGCGAATCATAGTGAGAATCCAGAGTCCGTAGCCATGGCACCAGGTGCTCTTGAGGAGAAGGATATTCTCAAAGAGTTAGGTACGGGGCTTTACATTAATAATCTATGGTATTTAAACTATTCCGATCGAAACGCCTGTCGTATGACTGGGATGACTCGCTTTGCATCGTTCTGGGTAGAGAATGGTGAGATTGTAGCGCCTCTGAATGTGATGCGCTTTGATGAAAGTTTATACAGAATGTTTGGTTCGCAACTGATTGGCCTTACCAAAGATCGAGAAATGATCCTCAGCAATAGCACTTATGGCAAGCGAGATACTGGTAGTATGAACCTGCCTGGCGCTCTGATAGACGACTTCAATCTGACTCTATGAGACTGCAAAAAGGGAAGGCTAAGCCTTCCCCATTTCACTATTTGATTTCCAGACTCGTGATTAAAACTGATTCTTGAAGATGTCGTCGCTTTCTGGCTCCACTTGAGCAATCTTCCAATCCGGCAAGTAATTCATAAATTCCGAAGCTAGCAGCTGAAAGGCTGGCAGGTTCTCTTCTGGCACTGGGTCTGCCGATGGGAATTTGATGCGCAAGGGGTCCACATATTGGCCCCGTTTAAAAAATGAGAAATGCAAATGAGGCCCAGTGGATAAACCCGTGGTTCCTACATAGCCAATAGTTTGGCCTTGCTTGACTGTAGCTCCGCGCCGAAGCCCTTTTGCGTAGCCATTGAGGTGCAGGTAAGCAGTCGTATAAATGGAGTTATGACGGATTTTGATCATCTTTCCAGAGCCGCCATTGCGGCCAATGAAAATGACTTTGCCATCACCGATCGTACGGACAGGGGTTCCAATGGGTGCCGCATAATCGACACCAAGATGAGGACGGTGTCGCTTCAGAATAGGGTGAAAACGCCGGCGATTGAATCGTGAGCTGATTCTTGCAAACTTAACCGGACTTTTGAGAAACATGCGGCGAAGGCTTTGCCCATCTTCCTGATAGTAAGATGCATAGGGATCGTTTGGTGGAAAGCGGATGCCGGTATAGGTCTCACCATTGTTAGAATATTGAGCGGCGAGAATTGATCCCCAACCTATGGGTTCATCGTTGACGAACTTTTCTTCTACGACTAGGCGCCATCGATCGCCGTCGCGGACCTCCCGACTAAAATCGATTTGCCAGGCGAAAATTTCTGTTAAGCCAATAATCAACTGGGGCTCCATTCCTGATTCCACAGCAGATTCCCAAAGGCTTGATGAGACGACCCCAGTGTAAGTGCGTTTGACTCTAGAAACCGGTAGGTCTTCAGTTTCTGCTGACCAAGTTTCGTCGGCCTTTTTAATATTGAGACGCTTTGTCTTTGAAAGTTCGAACTGGACTTCAGTAATTTCCGTCTTGGAATCATCGCTCCAAGTTACCATAAAAGGTGTGTTCGCAGGCATACGGTTAAGGGGGTGCACGTCTTCGCTAACCTTAACCATCGTGAGAATCTCTTGGGGGCTCAAGTCGACGATACGAAGAGAGTCATAGACCGTTGAATTGGCCTTTACCTTAAAGGTTTCGCGGTGACTAAGATCAATGGGTTCAGGCTCTTGTTCTATCTTAGGGGCAGGAGCTGGTGCCTGGGCTGGGGGCTTGGGAGCTTTGCAAGATAGCAGGCCAATTGTTAACATTGCAGCAAAATACTTTGCCATAGAACCACCTTGAGTAATTTATAGAAGGGCGACGATACCTTTTTTCGAGAACGAAATACAGGCAATTATTCCATTATAAAACCGAAGATGAGGAATAGCTAATTTAGCCAGATTGATTTCCGTTTTTCTCGTCCCACAGGGGAGGTTGTCAAGTCTCGACTCGGCACATAGTACCCGTCAGACGTCCGGTGCCACTCGCCATTATCAAAAACAAGAGGGTGATCGCCTTTCTCTAGTGGGCTTACGCTGCTACCATCGGGCTGGTCGTACAAATTGCTTGCGGACATGATATATTTAACCCGGCCACCAGAGCCATCCATCGCTCCACCGGGCGCGACTTCCATACTCTCATTCATACCTGTATCCATTGCTGCCTGTTCAATATTTGTTTGCTGATTGTTGCCAAAGAAGTCATTGTTCTCTTGCTCCAAGGCATTGTTCATAGCCGCGCCGTCATCGAAAAAGTCTTGCTGCATTCCCTGATTCTGAAATTGCTGCATCCCTTGGTTCTGAAACTGCTGGCCTTGATTGAAAAATTGACCTTGGTTTTGTTGAAAGTCAAGAGGAGCATTGCCACCGAAGTTGGCCGCATTTTGTTGTCCAAAAATATCGTTGCCGCCAGCTTGATTGAAACCTTGGTTAAAACCCTGATTGTTGACCTGTTGCTGGATGAAATCGTCTCCCGTGAAATCTGAGTTAACTCCCTCACCAGTGTTATCGAATCCCTGACCAGCGAACTGATCGTTTCCAAGGGGAGCATTGTTGATATTTTCACCATTGCCAAAATTATCATTTTCATTGCCAAAGTTATCATTTTCATTGCCGAAGTCATCGTCACCGAAATCATCCTCAGCCAAATCGTCTTCAGCCAAGTTGCCGTTGATGTTGCCCTGGTTACCCCCGCCAGGCAAGCCCTCAGGCTCTTCTCCACCAAAGGCACAGTTCACCAGCAGGATTGCCAGCGTCGCGTACTGCAAGAGATGAAAAATGGACCTCATGTCGCTCCCTTTCTTGCTGTTTCATATGACTAATCGACCAGGCTGGCTATTCCTTTAGATGCTGAGGATAATATGTGGACAGTCAGTGAGACATTTTTTAAGTTAAGGCCCTTTCACGAGCTTGGGTCCCATGGCAAGAAATAGCAAAATCGAAGCTTGATTCAGTAAGTCAAAACGGAGGAAATAGTGGGCAAAAAATTCCAACTCTGGCAACCCCGATCAACAGACTGCCCCGAGTCATTTTCCCACTTAGCAAATATCGTAAAAGACAATCGAAAGTTCGAAGAGATCGTACAATTGAATTACGGCGATCACGGCCTTCAGGATGCTCTCGACTCTATTACCCGGGCTATCAAAGAGAATAAGAGGATCGCTCTCTACGCAGACTACGATGTTGATGGCACCATGAGTTGCGTCAGTTGGATATGGTTCCTCAAGGCAATTGGCTACGATAACGTGCTCCACTATATACCCTGTCGCTTTGAGGAGGGTTACGGGCTCAACCTGGATGCTGTGAAGCATCTGATCCATGAGGAAAAAGCGGAACTGATAATCACAATGGATACGGGGATCACAGCTAACGTAGAAGCTGCTTACTGCCGGAATCAGGGTGTGGAGTTTATCTGCACGGATCACCACAAAATCCAGCAGGATAAAATGCCCGACTGTGTGATTTTGAACCCTAAACTTCACCCTGAAGAGGCCTACCAAGAGCTCTGTGGCTGCGGCATCACCTTCGTTCTCCTGAGGCAGTTAGGGCGAGAGTTCCCAATCAGCAGCTTAGTCTGGAACGATATCCTAGCCTTGGTTGGGATGGCCACCATCTGTGATGTGGTACCCCTCAATGGAGTCAACCATAAGCTAGCCAATCTAGGGGTTCAGGCTTTGTTTCGAAGCCAGCGTCCAGTACTCAAGGAAATTCTGCGGGCCTGTTCCATCGGTGATCAGATCGATGAAAAAGACGTTGGTTTTCGTATCGGTCCTCGTATCAATGCCGTGGGTCGGCTGAAGCATGCTGACTTGGTAATTCAGGCATTTATTGATGAAAATCCTGGTGATCTCATCAAATACATGGGGCAGTGTAACGAGGAACGTAAGCTGATTCAGGCTAAAATCGTTGAAGAGGCTCATCACGAAGCTCAGAAATATGACAACGACAGGGTCTTATTTCTAGGTGGTGACTGGCACTCAGGTGTGGTTGGGATTGCGGCCAGTAAAATTGCAGAAGCATACTGGCGACCAACTTGGATGTTTGGCCGCAAAGACGGTATGTGCAAAGGGTCGGCACGATCGATCCCCGGCTTTGATGTGACCCTTGCGATGCAGGCTGTGGGAGAGCTATTTGCCAAGTTTGGAGGTCACGCCGCAGCGGGAGGGTTTAGTTTCCCCGAAGAGCGGGAGCCTGAGATTCGTATGGCTTTGAATCGCTATGCAGAGGATATCTACGAAAGCTTGCCCGATATTTGGCAAAGTAAAATTCATTATGACTGCGAGCTACCTCTTGATCTTGCTAACCTGAAATTAGCCGACGAGCTTTCCAACATGAAACCTTTTGGTCACGGTTTCGAAGAGCCTAAGTTCACACTCCAAGCTGATATTCGCAATGTGGTTTTTTATCGGGACAAAATCACTGGTGAACCTAAACACACGGCGGTGACAATACATCACCCTTTTGGCTCGCAAAAGATTATGTTTTTTAACGAAGTGCACGAAGAATTAGAGTTTACCAAAACAGCCCGCTTTATTGTTTCCGCTAGTAAAAATACCTTCCGGGGAACGACTTCTTTATCATTGATGGGTGTCGACTGGGAATCCGTTTGCTAAAATCGATCTAGGATTCTTTGGTCTTGCCAGCATCCCACCAAATCTGAAGCGTCTCAAAGGGCGGTTGATTTTCTGGGGGAACTTACCGATGGGGCAAAGGGTCAGCGGGTTTAAACCAGCACAGCGAGATCACTGTGAACCATCTGCAAGTTTTCGTTAGCGCGTGCTTCATTGCGTGGTCGTCAGCGGCCTGGGGGCATGACTTTGAGGTTCTTTTTCCCTACAGTTTGGGGCGTGACGCTATGGACTTTGATTCCAAGTTCAGCGTTTCAGCCGAAGCTCGCACTTTTCTGGTGGATGGTGGTGTTGAGTCTGTGGGAACCGAATCGATTACTTATGACCGCTCCCTTATCGCCCATAGCCGTGTAGTAACCAATGCTCCAATCACGGATCGCTTAGCGATTCGAGCTGTCATATCGGTAGTAGGTACATTTCGGAAGGTGGAAGGGGCTGAAGAGCCTCGCACCATCAAAGAAGAACTGTTTTACGATGCCAAACCTCGCTTGGAAGTGACGTTCTTTACTCAAAACTCCCTGGAAGTGTTTGGGGGTGTCAACTATCGTTTGACGAGTTCTTTTGAATCCAAAACTGAAAGCTCAGAGTTTATCACTACTGAAAAGTACTCTGGAGCGACCATGAACTACCCCCACTTTGGTTTTGTGAAGCGCACCGGAAGTTTCCAGGGTGGATTTACGTTTCAACAAGGTGCCGAGAAAGCGAGATCAGTAGAAAAGACCAACGATATTGATACCTCGACGCTCAACCTAGAAGATCGAATCCAAGATCCCACCACGCTGTCAATATTCACCAGAACGTCGATTGGCAAGTACGGAGTCTACGGCGAGTTCTCAGCAGTCCAGGCTGGTGAAGGGGGTAATAAATCGGATGACGGCGCATCGGTAGAGGAGGATTACATCAAACTAACCTTCCAGGTAACCGTTCCAACTCCCTTTTTTGACGTTGAAAATACCCTAATCTATAAAACCCTCTCGTATGCAGATAGTCGTAATGTGACATTGAAAACTATTCCCCAGACCGGCCTTCATATCAATCTTAAACGGCAAGTTTTGGGATTTGATGTCTACGGAGGAATCCTATTCGGCTATGGCAGTGATGGGCAAAGTATCGATGAATTCAACGCAAATTACACGATGAATGCTGCAGGTGCTGCTGCGGGGGCGGCAATATCTTTTTAAATATCCTTAGAGAAACCTATTCAATTTAGTAATTTATCGCCCCGCTCGCCGATGCCTCAAGAAAACTTACGAGACTCCGAACTTTCAAGTGAGGAGGCGAAGGTGATATGAGAAAAGTCTTACCTTTGGCAAGAATCTTAGTGAGTCTCTTGCTATTTGAAAGCATCACAGGGTGTTACTTTTTTCGAAAGCGGACCCCAGGGGGAACGGAGTCGACAACGTCCGGTGTTGTAGGTGAATCTCTTGGGCTTCGTGCTGGCGGGGTCGACGACGCGGCTTTGGCTGAAGTTCATGGCATCTCAACCAGCTACGCGCCAGCTGGCATCAGACCCGATCCGGATGTGGTCGTTCGCAACCTTCTCTTAGAGTATCGTGATCAAGGATCTACCGTCGCTCGCGAAATTGGGCGCGTTGAGTCCTACCGTCTTCTGCTTGGAGGTGCGAACCAGGATTTTACCATCACTCCCCAAAACACCTACGATGCTACGTCCCTACTGGCCAAACTAAAGGTTGCGGAAGAAGTCTGCACGGGCCTTGTGGCTCCGAGTGAAGATCAGCATCCTGGCTGGGATACGATTTTGCCAGCGGACCCTTCGGATACGGGAACCAATATACTTTTTCTTGCTCAGAGACTTATGGGTGTCCCGTCATCTGCAATTGAGGCGGATACCATTTCGAGTCTTGAGTCCATCATTGCAACAGCCACTGAAGACGACGGCAGTTACAGCTTAGACAGCTATATTCCGGTATGTGCGACTTTGATACTGGATGTTAATTCACTACTTTTATGATTTATAAGGGAACAGAGGACGATGCGACCCTTCATTTATATCCTGATAGTTTTACTAGAGCTGCCAGTCCTTGGACAGGCAGACTATAATCAAGCCCTTCGCCGGGCTCAGTATTTGTTGAACGGGACTATCCCAACCGATGATGAGTTTACAGCCCATGCTGCCAGTGATACGGCTTATCGCGATGCCGTTAGGCAGATGATTCTGGACGATCGTTTCTACGATGCAGTATTGCGCTATCACCAACGGATCTTCGGGGTTGGTTTGCCCGATGAGTACTTAGAAGAACTCCTTAACGAGGATATCGATGGAAAGCAGGATAAGTTTGCATCCATCACCTGCTGGCGAAGTTCTGGCGAGAATGCCCGATTTCGCTGTACGTGGACAAGCCAATTAGAAGAAAGCCAAGGTGCTGGTTGCCCATCGAGCTGGGAAACAGCCACGTCTGTGTTCTGGTATCCTGGTATTTCTGCTTGGGTGTGTCCATCTGTGCTGAATACTTGCGGTCATGATTTAAGCAAGTGCTTTATCCAGTATTGGGATGAAAACGAAGCCAAGAACTCTGAGCTTGGTACTACTGAAACATTCGATTCGCGCTTTGCTGTGATCAATTCGCTCAGCAAGCAGGCAGCAGGGATTGCTACAGCCGTAGCAGTCGAAAACTATCCTTACACTAAAATTCTTGAGCCTGGTCTAACAGCTGTGGATGGAGCCATAGCTCACTTTTACTTGCAGGATCATCACTTTAAGATTGACCAGCTCAACCTGAATCCCCAAGTCTTAGACCTCATCCCTGAAGTACCGCTTACAGACACCAGATTCAAGCTGATCAAGGCTGGAGGTGATAACTACGCTCGGGGTGGTGTGATATCCTCTTTTGGTTGGCTAAGGCGATACGACAAACACCGAACCCGAGCCAACGAGTTGTATAAGCGTTTGCTTTGTCGCAACTTTACAGCAGACTTACCTGCTGTATTTCCGCAAGATCCAGGAAACTTAAGAGAGGCTCCAGGGTGCTCCGATTGTCATTCGGTTTTAGATCCGATGGCTGACTTTTTTTTGGCTTGGGGCGAAGGAGCTGAAATCTATGAGGGTCAGGCAACGCAGGTTGATACCTTTTTCGGAACCTGCCAAGGGTCTACCGTTCAGGAGCTTGCGGGCTGTATTCAAAACCTCCCGGGTTTTGGGAAATGCACTGTGCAGAACGTTTGGGAATGGTTTATGGGGCGAGGCTTCTACAATGAGGAAGAAGCTCTACGAGACGCATTGGCAAACTACTTTCAAACCACGGACTATAGCTTCCGCGAGCTAGTTTATGCCATCGCTACCCATCCAGCCTTCATCGAAGGCACCCGCAGTGATGCGATCGTTACCGACCCCTTAGCTGATCCGCCATTAGGAGAAATCCCGACGGTAACTGTCGAATGCAATGAAACCATAGATTACGCCACACACATTCAACCTCTAAGTTCTACCTACTGTGAGAACTGTCACAGTGCAGGAAGCTCGCGGCAAGATCTCACGACCGAAGCGCAGTGGCAGTCCCTAGGTAGTGTAGCACTTGGTATGATGCGATCCGGGGTTATGCCCCCCAACCCCTCAAGCTCGGAGTTGGTGCAGTTCGCAGATAACGTACAATGTTGGCTGGAGCAATAAGATGTCAAATGAAAAGAAGAAGCATATATCTCTCGCGCAGATGTACCACCCTAAAGTCGCTGCAGAAGTCAGTCGTCGTCAGCTCCTTCAATCAGGAGTTAGCCTTACAGGGTACATGAGCATGGCGAGTCTCTTTGGGCAGCGTGCCTTGGCGCAATCCGCGTTTCCTGTTCAAAGACGCCTTGTCTGGATCAATATGAGGGGTGGTTGGGATATTCTTGAGATCACAGATCCTAAGCCAGCGTCCACCTCTGGCATTGACATGACCTACGATTGGGGACTTGCACCCCAATTATCGAACGGCACCGATCGCGTCGGTCGATGGTTGACCCGTTTGGCATCGCAACAGGGCGATGATATGCTTGTGGTTCGTGGCTTGAATATGGGTACTACCTCCCACATGGCGGGTAGCGTCTACATGGATACAGGTATCTTGAGCAACGCAGGAAACGTAAATTCAGCATCAATTCCAGCGATTGTTGCATCGGAAAGTGATGCTACGATTCCCATCATTCAGTTAAACGGAGGCTCAGACCCTATTACGGACCGTGGACTTCTCAATCCTGTTTCAGTGGTACGGGCTCAGAATTTGGAGCTTTATCGTTCTATGTACCCTGATACCGATGAAACCTTGAACCAGAAGCTTCTTATGCTCGATCATCTGAATAACTCCATAGCCAAAGCTCAGGCCGTTCAGGGTGAAAACGATAGGCTCACTGATCTGTCTAATGCCCAGGCTAAAGTGAGAGTTCAGTTTGAAAACGATGTGGGGGCCAAGTTAGCTCTCACGGACGAAGACCGAGCGCCATTTACTGTAGATGCTCCGACGACATTGAACTCTGGGCAGTCTGATCCCTTTGCCCTTGCCTTAAAGATGTTGAAAAACGACCTGGTATCCTGTGTAAACTTAGGAATCGGCGGTTTCGATACCCATGCGAATCAGGAACGATCGATGCAGCCGATTGTGGAACGTTTTGATTACCTGCTATCGACTTTCATGACCGAGCTACGTAGCGCAGGTCAGTTGGATAATACCCTGATTGTCGTCTATTCAGATTTCGGGCGTACTCCGAAGGTCAACACTCGCAATGGTCGTGATCACTGGCCCTTTGGCGGAGCGCTAATGCTTGGCGGCGGCATTAACGGTGGTCGTGCCGTAGGGGTCACGGACGATGACCTTCGTGCTGTCAACGTTAATACTACGACTGGTTTGGAAGATTCTTCGGGAATTACGTTAAAACCCACTCATCTTGGTGGTAGCGTGTTAGAATTAACTCTGGGTTCTAGCTACCTCCAATATCGCAGTTATTTGGAAAGTATTCCAGCCTTAACCCAGCTAAAGTCTTGATTTGATAAGCCAGTGAGGGCTTTTTTCATGAAATTTAGATTAGCCTTCGGCCTTGGGGCTATGCTTTGCAGCATCGAGGCAATAGGAGATCCCCTCGAATACAAGATCATGACGGCCGTCGACGCGGATAGCAACCATCAGTTTATCTATAATCCAGCGCTACTTGACCCCAATAAAAAATACTATTCATTCATCGCCTTGAAAGATACTAAAACAAGCTCTGTTGTTGCATCTCCGAATAACAATCGACAAAACATATCCTATAGCTTGAAAGACGATATTCTAGCCGCTGGTGCCATGTGGCCTTTCGGAGGTGGTTCATTTGGAGTGTCCTACATACGTGCTAACCAGGATCTGGATGCTGACAATGATCTGATATCGAGAGTGATCACTGAAACAAGACGTGATGATATTTATGCTATGAAGTTTATTATAAGTATGACGCCTAGTCTAAATTTTGGCTTTCACTATCAGTACAAACAAGCTGCTCATCACCTGAACGGTTCTTTTTTTGTGAATGATGACGACAGAACCAACTACAAGGCCTTTCTTTCTGGCTATCGGCTCGGAATCTATTACAGCAATCAGAAGATGGGTTTGGGTCTTTACACCGCTCCCCCAACAAGGGGTAAGGCCTTGATTGATGGGGAAAACAAGATTGTGGCTGAGTCGGGTACAGGAGGTTTGGATTTTAAATACAAGCTTTCCGATAAAACAAGCCTGGGGCTTGGTGCGACGAGGTGGTTCTATCGGAAAGACGATCGCCTTGAATTATCAACCAGCCCCGTTGATATGCGAAATATTTCACTCAACGGTATAGATCTAGATCAATATTTGGCAAAGATTCAAAATTTTCGACTGGGAGTCATTCATCGAGTTAAGCCTCAGCTCTCGATTTTAGCAAGTTTAGCTCAACAGGAATCAGTGTTTCATTTCAATGAGGACGGCTTACCAGGTGACGATAGAGAAAACGTGCCTTCCTTTCGATACCTTCAATTTCATATTGGAGGAATGTATACTAAGAATCGCTTTGCAATGGAGTTGAGCTATCATATTACCGATCGCGAGCAAAGTTCCATTATCGACAATACTCAGAAGTTAGGTAATCGGGAGTATGAAAGCTATTCGGCTAAAGAAACGGGGGTGATCATCAAGGTTACATTTAAAGCAAGTTGATCAAACTCGCTAGAAAATTCCCTTATCATCATCTTCCAAGGTGCTCCAGCCAGATGAAAACAAGCTACTATGATAGCCGTGACCAGGGAAATGAACATTCACTAGATTCGTGTTCAAAATCCCGAAATGTGGCCTTATCAACAGTGGGACTGCAGGTAAGTCTTCCTGATAAATCTGTGAAAAGCGCTGCATCAACTTGCGTCGCTCCCCTTCGTCAAACGCCTGGCTAATCTCGTCAAGAACTCGATCCGTTCTTTTATTGTTCCAAAATCCAAGGTTCCATCCGTAGTAGTCGTTTTCTGAGTTGGGGATGTACTCTGAGTGGAATAGTGATTTGAGTGGCATATCTGGAAAGACTTTGAGCGATAGCAAAGCCATATCTTTGTAAAGTCCTTTGCGCACCTGTTCGAGAACTGCTTCGACGGACTTCATAGGCCGGAGTTGCACAATGATGCCTGAGGCAGCTAGGTTGGAACGAATCCGGCTCGCGATTTTATGCTTCAAGGTAGTGCGATGATAGACGAGATCCAGCTTCAAACGAGCGCCATTCTTAATCCGTTCCCCATCAATGAGTTGCCAGCCTGAGGAGCTTAAGATACGACGAGCCTTGAGCAATTGGTAGTCTGATGCACGGCTTGGATAAGCACTGCCTAAAAAAGGTGGGATAGGTGCGACTGAGCCGTAGTTGTCGAAAATATCCGAGAGTAGGCTTTCCCTATCGATGCTATGGAAAATGGCGTTGCGTACCTGCTGATCTGCAAGATAGGGGTTTCTAAGGTTGAAGTAGAGGATATCAGTTGTTGGGCTGAGTGAATGAGCTAGCTTCCATTGCGACTTGATCTTGTTATCACTTAGCAATGGCTTGATATCATCATAGTCCAATTCACCATCAGCAACCATATCGATGGCACCTGATTTAAGGGCTCGAAAAAGGTCCTTGGCAGAATTTACGAAGGTGATGTGAATGGATTTAAAGTCATTTTTGAGACCCTGATAGTATCGATTTTCCCTTAGGGTCATCGTCTTGCTATCTTGTTCTAGACGATAGGGGCCATAGGAAAGGCCTTGAGAAAGGCTGATCTGTTGATTTGCTTGTTTAGGGTTGCGTGAAATGGCCTTAAGGAGCTGTGCTTTCTGGTGTGGTAATAGTGAAATCGCGAGAGTCTGATAAAAATCTGGCCTAGCTTCTTTCATCCACATGGAAAACTTACGAGGGTTTTTGTGATTTATAGTGATCTTAAGCTCTGGAAAATGATGACCCTGTTTTTTCATGTGCTCAATTGTAAACTTAACATCGAATCCAGAAAGTGGCTTGCCATCATCCCACTGATAGCGTCTTGAAATCTGCCAGTGGCTGACCATGATAAAGCCATTTTCATCAGGTTCTTCAAAAACCTCCACGCCCTGATTTGATAGTTTTGGCAAATGAGAGCATATAATGCAGGTCCATTGCTGGTTTTGATTGATCGCAATGATGGGAGGAACAACCAGATTTCTTATGAAGTTACTATCCCCAGGGCTCTGCTGAATGGGATAGAACGATTGCATGTGCTGCTTCATCGCGATGTTGAGGGTCTTTGCTTCCAGGATCATAGGGAGCAAAAGCGCGATGCTCAAGAGAATTCGATGAGTCAAAGGTGTCCTCCGCTGAAACATTTAGCCTCTCACTTGTACAATAGTAACACTGTTTAAGCACTTATTTTCCTTAAAAAACTCAGGTATTGCTCCATCCTTCCGATAAACCTGATGAATAGGAATGGAGTGCTAATGCTAAGTAAAGTCAAGTGGTTACAACAGCCGAATGTAAGCCACACTTGGGCTTTGACCAGCGTATTGATCTGGGTCGGGTTGCTATTTGCATTTCAGGATACGCAGATCGCAAGCGACGTGGATAACAAAATTAGCCTGCCTAGCTATTTTAGGCTTCGCCATGAGTTAAGCAAAGGGCCAGAATTACATAAGAAAATCAAGGTTTTTGGGGTTGACGATAGCACCGTCTCTTGGCTGAAGAGCCCGAATCTGACCATGGAGCAATGGTCGCAGCTCCTCTTAGATATCGATCGAAGAAAACCGAAGGCCATCATTATCGATGCCATGTTTTCGATAGCCAATATTCCTAGCGATCGTGTCGCAGAATCCCAACAGGCCATTGAGGCCATGTCAGCGATCGAGTCTCGGGTCATAGTAGGAGCGTTCGCTGCACCAAAAGTAGTGCCGTTTCGACAAAAAATCTCACTGGATAACCCTGCTTACGAGCTAAAAAACTATATTCACTTGCCGGAAAATCTATATAGCGATCCTGAAAAGGTCGCTAGGAGCCTGAACCTCTATCCAGCGCGTGGAGGGCACATCTACGGGCCGGACCCAGTGTTACGGCCATATTTTAAGCACGTGGGTCAGATACTTTACTCCGGAAATAGCCGCTTCATCCCATTTTTAAGAATCGACGATACCACCGCAATTCCTCACTTTATGATCTTTGCCGACGATGAGCCGAAGTTCTATAAGGGCAAGCTTTACTTGCGCAAGGCAAAGATATCAACCTATGAAGATGGAACAGCCCCTATTAACTTCAATTCCTTTCGTTACTACTTAGGTAAGACAACGGCGCTTCGATTTCTTATGGAGGATCGCTACAAGGAAAAGTATCTCAACCTGGTTAACGAGGGTGATTATGTTTATATCATTCCTGCATTCTATACCGGTAATACCGACTTCAAACAAACTCCGTTTGGGCCAATGCCTGCGGGCTATACTCACTTGTCGGTTCTTAATAGCATTTTGAATCAAGATTGGCTGGTGCCAATCAACTACAAGAGGACATTTATCGTTATTGCTGCTTGCCTTGGTGCAGCTCTAGCGGTGAAAGTGAATTCGATTGGCTTTGCTCTATCGATCGTTGTTGGCTTGAGTGCTTGGGTTAGCATTGCCATGTATCTATTTGCTTTCAAGGGGCTATTGGTGCCTTTGGTGTTTCCAGCGATCAGCTTCATAGGCCCTCTGATCACCATTTTTGTCGAGAAATCGCGAGTTGCTGAGAAAAAGTCTCAATACATTCGCAATGCGCTTGAGGGTAGTATTCGGCCCAGAGAATTGGAGACTCTTGCCCGAGAACCAAATCGTGTTAACTTTGAAGCAAGGGAGCGAGTTGTTACGGTGATGTTTATTGATGTGGTGGGCTTCTCCCTTCTTGCGGAGAATCAACTGCCTCGAATTGCGTTCGACTCCCTAAAACAAACCTTGTCTGAAATATCACGGATCGTTCACGAGTACGGCGGGATTGTAAATAAAAACTTAGGCGATGGACTTCTCTGCTTTTTTGGTTACTCCCTAGAAAGGGATGAAACGACTTTCGATCATGCCGAAAAAGCTTTGGAGTGCGCCATCAAAATTCAAAAGGAAAACGTTCCCAAGATGCTCGCAGCAGCGGAGAAAAAGGAACCTGTTCACCCGCTTCGCATTGGTATCAATACGTCTTCTGTGTATCTGGGCAACTTAGGAACCGAAAATCGTATTGATTTCACAGTGGTTGGTAATGGGGTGAACTTTGCGAAGCGGCTTGAAGGAGCTTGTGAGCCTCACTCGGTTTTGATGGGGGGCACCACTCGCGAATTAGTTGAGCCCTTGGGGATTTATCAGGATGGGCTTAAGAAACGTTTGATTGAGATTAAACACCACCATGAAATGGTAGAGTCTTGGGAATATGATCCCTATTGGGATGAGTTGGAGATGAGGGTTGCAGCAAACAATGCCTATCGATCGTCGACCCATCAGGCCCGCGCTGAAAAGCGCTGGCGCGTGGACCTGCCTGATAATTTGATTGTGACGACGAACATGGGAACCGGTGAGCTTGTGAACTTCTCCAGTACTGGATTAAGCATCAAACTACCAAGTCTATTGGTTAAAGGGGCAGTTCTGACTTTGAATCTTGATTCGTCTGATGGTAGGCTGAAAAAGAAACTTGAAGCCCAAGGCTTAGGAACCATTTCCATTGAGGTCCGCTGGGGGTTTCAGGACAATAAAGGCTATCTCCACGGGGTTCGGTTTCGTCATGTAACCACTGAGCAAACCATGTTCGTTGTTGAACAACTCTGTAAATTCGGGCTCGCGGGGCAAGCATGGCAAAAGAGCGGTTCACCTGATGATCAAGCATCTTAAGCGACTTTTTCTAGCCACTTGCTGCATAAGCTCCGTAGCATCGGCCTGCCCAGCTTTCTTTTTTGCTTATAAGGTTCCCTTTTTAAAAAAATACTCTTATCCAAGAAATCAGGTTGCCTTGTTCAAACGAAATCAACAATCGTGGCAAAGTATTCCCATACAAATCAACAAAGGTAATCGCGAGGGAGCCTTAGATTTTAATATCCAAGAAAACTCTGGTGAGAAGAATTTGAGGCCGTTTGATCGCATCGCCCTACACCCCAATCATTTTGGAGATCTATGGGATCAAAAAGGTGTCCTACCCTGCAAAACGAGCCATTTAGGGTCTCAGATATCGTCTAGCGGACGCCATGCTTATCTGTTTTTTTGTGAGGAGGAAGCTTTGGCGATTCCATCTGATATTACCTATGACGAAAAGCTGCGCGAGGTACATGCTCCTGGGTATCATTATATCCATGATGAGTATAATCATCTGAGCTTTGATGCCATTAAACTAGAGTTTGGAAACAAGCATCTACCAATTGCCCTGGACGCAGAGCAACTGATTAGGGCGGATGTAAAAAACTTCTTTACGATGGATTTCGATGCTGGGGATATTCGCGCCAATCTAAGCCATCAGCTTCCAGGTAGCGTGGGTCTGCTTGGCTTGCTACGTTTCTATTTGAAGATCCTCTTTTTTAAGATTGAGTTGGCGCTCACACCGGAAGTTCAGTTTTACGAAGATAGTTTGTATATGCCTATGAGCTTGCACAGCCCTGTGGAGGCCGACTCCTACCTAAATCCCGGGAGTGGAATCTTCTACACTTGGAAGTCTCCCAAGGATGTAAGCTGGGACTTTGATCGAAGCCGTATGCCGCGCTTTATAGCTAAGGAGGTCTACCATAAAGACTGGAAGGCCTACTGTGGTCGGAAGCGCTGTGCCTTTACCCTTGTGGGGAATGCCTACGGCAGATCGATCGGAATGGACTTTCAAATTGATCGCCGTCTAGCTGAAATGAATTTCTATCCCCAGCTCATCACTGATATGAATGTAGTGAATCGTTCCTTTGATGACAAAATATCCGAAGATCTTGCCTACCGCATCGGAGTGTTTTTTGAAACCTCTCGTTTGCCTAAAGGGGATCATTTCTGGGATTTTTGGATCTCGCTCAATCGCGGCAAGGCGGAATGCCCAGCACCCCTACGGTTAAAATCGTTGCGTAAGAAAGGCTAAGCAGATAATTGTTAATGGTATCGGTACTCACTTTAGGGCCAGATCATGCTGCCTATTCGGATATTATTTCACTGTATCCCAATTGTTCCCGTATTCTTTGAACTTTATTTTCTAACAGTTGCTCTTGTGCTGCTAGTTGCAATCTTCTATGTCAAAACATTCAAGATTGGCCAGCAAATTGAAGATTTTCCGAAGGATGGAAGTGAGGAAGAATTGCAGGAATTGAAGACTTTGCGAAATCGGTGGAAAAGTCTGACGTTTTTGCAAGAGGACGAGTAGTGTCCTCTTGCTCTTACCTTAGCTCATCTGAGACGCAACAAAATCCCAGTTGACTAGGCTCCAGAAAGCATCGACATACTTTGGTCGTGCGTTGCGGTAGTCAACGTAGTATGCGTGTTCCCAGACGTCGCAAGTCAGAAGTGGCGTGACGTTCTCAGTGATCGGGCAGCCGGCATTAGCTGTTTGCATGATATCGAGGCCACCGTCAGATTTTTTTACAAGCCAAGCCCATCCTGAGCCAAACTGAGTAAGTGCTGCATTGGTAAACTTCTCTTTGAACTCAGCGAAAGACCCGAAGTTCTTATTGATAGCGTCAGCAACAGCTCCTGAAGGCTCACCGCCGCCGTTTGGTGATAGGCAGTTCCAGTAAAATGTGTGGTTCCACACCTGAGCTGCGTTGTTAAACAATCCGCCCTCAGAGGACTTGATGATATCTTCGAGAGATTTTTCAGCGTTGGGAGTTCCGTCTACGAGACCATTGAGCTTTGTTACATAGGCGTTGTGGTGCTTGCCATGATGAAAGTCTAGTGTTTCCGCCGAAATGTGTGGGCTTAGGGCGTCTTTTGGATATGGTAGCTCTGGAAGAGTAAAAGCCATTGTAGTCTCCTATATGTTGCTTTGATAATCTGAGGTAACTTGAACATGACTCTTAGTCAACGAGTGAACTTGAGTCGTCGACTCTAGTCTAGTCGGGTTTATCAAATTGTCGAGAGGTTTTAATGAAGCAGCTATCTCCTATTGGCCCAGAGGGTGCGATTTTCCATGATTTACTGATCATCCCTGGTCATTCTGAAAAGCCTCTACTTGACGGTGCTATTTATATCAAGGGGTCCGATATTATCGATGTGGGGACCCTGGCCGAGGTAGAATCTCGCAACCCTTCCAGTCCCAAGGTGTCTATGAAGGGCTATCTTGCTTGCCCTGGTTTGGTGAATGCCCATACCCATGCTTCCATGTCATTTTTTCGAGATCTTGGTCACGATCGCGTGCTGCCAACTACACCTGGCAATAGTATGATCGAGGACTTCTTTTTTCCTTCAGAAAAGGAGTTGACCGCTGATCTTATCGAACCCCTAGCCTACTCCTATCTGGTGGATGGCTTGAAGTCGGGAGTCACATTTTTTGGGGATGCATACTTTTTTGCCAGGGGAACCTGTCAGGCGATCGATCGGTTGGGTGTTCGCGGTGCTGTTGCTGAGCATCACGCCGACCTTGGTGGGCCACTGCCTGCGGGGCGTGAACTTTGGAAAAAGACTAAGGCGTGGATTGAGGACTGGGACTTCCCGACGATCACGCCGGTAGTCTATGCTCATGCAGCCGATACAGTGTCCCGCGAGTTCATGAATGAGTTGAATGACTTCGCAGTGCAAAATCAGCTACCATTTCACATGCATCTATCCCAAACATCAGGAGAGCGAGACAGGGTATTGACCCGTGAACGTATGAGTCCGGTAGCATTTGCTAAAGAGTGTGGAGTTTTAAGACCTAAGACACTTCTAGTGCACTTACTCAGTGCGGATGAACAGGATATCAAGCTTCTCGCAGACTCGGGGGCGACTGCTGGATTGTGTCCTGTTTCAGAAATCCTGTACGAACACGCACCTCTGGGGAGGCAGTTTGTTGAGGCTGGTATTCCGATCGCGCTGGGTACAGATTGTGCAGCTTCCAATGATGGGAGTGATATTCTAAACGAGGCGAAGGTATTCGGTCTGATGCTGCGAATGCAGGGTTTGGATCATAGCAAGAGTTCGCCTCACTTTTTACTCGATACGATCACGAAAAATGGTGCTGAAGCCTTGGGGTCTCCATGGGTTGGGGCAATCAAACCGAACAAGAAAGCTGACATTGTCTTTATGAAAACTGGTTTAGGCGTCGAGCCACAGTCAGACCCTATGGTGAACTTCTTCTATACCATGGGAGCCAAGCAGGTTCGCCATGTGATGGTTGATGGTCAGTGGGTTTTGGTGGACGGAGAGTTAGCTAAAGTAAGTGAAGCGGACCTAAGAGACCAGTTTATCCAAGCTCTAAAGGAGATCAAGTCAAGGACCAATCTCCCGATGACTGTACCGACAGCGTAGGGCTACGATTCGGAATAGGTGAGCGAATCAGGTAGCACCGTTAAAGGAGGAAGTCGGTGACGACCTTTCGTGCAATCCCTTCCGACATGCTTTTCATTCGAGCCTGCAATGCTTCTTCATAAAGAAGATAGCCGGACCGTGTCTGAGCTACAGATGACGCTCGAATGCTACGGAAGCTACCGCTAGTACTATAATTGCGGCTGAAAATAGTCTCGCGGGTGCGGAGATTATGGACTTCAACTTCAATCGTATATGTGACCGTTTCTGTCGTGGTCCAGTTACCTGCTCGGCGCAAGTTCTTGAAGGCAAAAGGGTTGCCCTTATCAGTATCGCTAACAATAGGGTCTTTGGTAATGGCCTCAGAGCTAGGTGCTCCAGATGGAAAAACCTGAGCATCTTTGATTTGCACCGTCATCAAAGCATCGGCTTCTTCTTTTGAGGTCAGCACCAAGCGACCATTCCTAGCAAATTCTTCCATCAGTGAAGTCCATAGGATTTCATGAGGTATGACTTCGCGGCTAGTGTCGTAGATCCCTTCAACTGCAATGCTCTGCACGCCCTCGGGCACCGTCATCACCACATTGGTAAATCGGTAGGCACAGGAACCAAGGCTGCAGCTTATGACCAGTGCTAGTACGAGCTTTCGCGATAAGATAGAAAGGTAACGATATGCCATAAAAGGTGACCTATATGTTTGCCGAGAACTCTGGAACCGTAAGTAAAGTTACCACGAATCAAGTCGGTGCAGCATACCAGTTTAATTCATGGCTTAAAAACAATAATTATCACAGTCTGACCGATGCCTCGGGGACTAATTGGTTTCTTCAAGTATCTTCACACCTTGGCCCCAATCCCGAGGATACGCAGGGAGGTTTGTGGCAGATTCGAATCTTACTATCGACGGAACTTGACAGGCAAAACCTTTTGGAAGCTGGTGTTTGCGATGAAAAAGCAGATACAAGGCTGCTCAAGCTGCTTGGGGATCGGCATGTGCCCCTTGAAATGAATCGGCCTCCCTTTCAGTGCCGGACCGTGGAAGATGCCAGACGGTATTTGATTCAAGAGGTTGAGGTTATTCGCCAGCAGCTCAAATCCCCAAGACTTTCTGAGATCAAACGGCAGTATCTAGGGCAATGGATTGATAATCATCAACTTTTTCGCTAGAGCAGAGTCTCCATAAACTAAAACTTGCTATAATTCAAAAAAAAGGCTATTTAAGAAAGTTTTGATATTTGGATTATAAAGTCATCAGGGAGCCTGCTATGGATTTCGTACCAGAGATTATCGACGGCACCGTTGTATTGAATGGAATCGACATCTGTTCAACCGGTCCAGATTGCCGCCCATGTTCCGAGGTTGCCGTTGGCATCCACAATTGGTTAGTTGCGCACGAAATCAGATATCTCATTGTTGACTTCCAGGACGAAAAGGAAGTTTGCACCACGATTCTTACAGAGTTGTTGCAACTCAACAAGCGCCTTGATTTCCCTTTTATTTTTTGTGGAATGATGGAAGCGCCAAAGAATTTCATGCGGTCCTACCTCTACAATGATCACCCTTTTTTCGAGGTTCCAGAAGATGCTGTAGCTTACTTAAAGCAATCGCGTCCGGAATTATTGATGGTTGACTTATCAAATGTGCGAGAAGGTGAAGTGATTCCTTGCACGCGCTCTCGTCATTATAGGAGTGACGAAACAGAGACTGAAGAGACGGAAAGTGACGACTCGTCAGAAACTGCAGAAATGTAATTCTGTTTAGATTGCTGAGCTTTTCAGCCAGCTTCTATAAGCGGTTGATGGCTCGAAGCTGTTCTTCGAGCCTTTCACACTCTTCTGATGCCTCTAGCCATTCCGTTTCGCAGGCTTCCAGCCGTTCTTCAATTTGATCAAGTTCGCTGCGAATCTGAGCAAGTTGCTCATAATCTTTAGGGTCCACTTTATAAGACTGTTCTTCGAGTTCAGCACGTTTTGCCTTAAGGCCAGCCTCTTCACTTTCTAGTTTTTCAAGCTTTTTCTGCTGGCTATTGCGCTGCCTTTTCAGGTCTTTGACCTCTTGTTGCGATACGACCGGGGTTTCTACAGCCTGTTCCGTCGCTTGAGGAGAGGTTTCCTGAGTCTGACTATAGTCGGGGTCAAGCACGTTAGGAAACCCCATTTGCTTTGCCATGAGCTGGTAGTCATCGAGTTTGCCTTCAAAAAGCATCGACTGACCAGAAGGTAGCATAACAAAAACATGGGAGCACACTGCGTCAATAAACGTTCGATCATGGCTCACAAATAGAATGGTTCCCTCAAATTGATTGACCGCTTGAATCAACGCTTCTACCGAAGACATATCCAAGTGGTTCGTAGGCTCATCTAAAAGCAAAAAATTGGCGTTTTGCACAAGAATTTTTGCTAAGGCCACCCGGCTTTTTTCACCACCCGATAGGACTTCGACTTCCTTAAACACGTCATCCCCGCGAAACAGGAAGGCACCTAGAATGGAGCGCGCGTCTTTTTCGCCAATAGCCGTAGAACCATCAAGGACGTTCGTCAAGCAGTCCTTGGTGATATCAAGAGAGTCCTCATGATTCTGCGAGAAGTAGGCTGGCTCCACATTATGGCCAAAATCAACTTCACCGGCCAAGGGTTTTAGCTCGCCAACAATGGACTTTAGCAGGGTAGACTTGCCGATACCGTTGGCACCAATGACAGCAATTTTCTGGCCGCGCTCGATTCCTAGGTTCAGCTTTTCAATGAGGGGGGCATCGTAGCCGATAGCCAGGTCGTTCACCTCTAGGACTTGACGACCACTCTTTTGCGGTGGTGCTAAATGAAAGATGATATCTTGTTGATTGTCCTCAAGGTTGAGTTCCCCTTCAAGTTCCCTGAGTTTTCCGATCATCTTGACTCGCGATTGAGCTTGCTTAGCTTTGGTGGCCTTGGCACCAAAGCGTTCCACAAACTTCTCCATCTTCTCCCGCTTCTTGGCTAAGTTGTCGCGCCGGGCTTCTTCCAACTCAAGCCGCTCAGCACGCATTTCAAGAGCCTTTTCAAAGGAGCTTGGGTAAGACTCCAGTTGGCCCTGGAATAAGAGCAATGTATGATTTGCAAGGCGATCAAGGAGTGATCGATCATGTGATACGAATAACAGGGTTCCTTTGAAGCTTTTTAGGTAATTTTCAACCCACACTAAGCTAGGTAGATCGAGATGGTTTGTAGGCTCATCTAGGATCAGGAAGTCTGGTTCATTAATGAAAATCTTAGCAAGCTCAAGGCGCATCCGCCATCCACCGGATAGAGCGGTAGGATGGCTCGTTAGCTTCTCCTCGGCGAAGCCTAACCCTGCCAGGATACTCTTTGCTTTGGCCTCTAGGGAATAACCATCCAAGCGCTGAAATTCAGCTTCAAGAGCCTCGTGATGCTTGAGTGCATCTTCACTGTGATCTTGCTCAAGGCGACTGATGCTAGCTTGCAGATCCTTTTGGATTGACATGACAGTTTTTGCACCCGCCTTCGCCTCTTCGATGATCGTGCTTTCCGGTCGCGGATTGGGCTCTTGAGGGAGGTAGCCGATCTGAAATTGCCCGGGGCTAATAACTTTGCCGCTGTCAGGCTCCTCAAGACCGCATAGGATATTGAGAAGCGTGGTTTTTCCGGCGCCATTGGCGCCGATGAGTGCTATTCTTTTTTGACTGGGAAATTGAAAGGAGACTGCGTCCAAAACTGTTTTGCTGGCGAAGCTTTTGCTTAGCTGGTCGAGTTGAATCATCTAACGAGGGCTCACGTCCTGGTCAATGCTCTCCAGATCCCGAGTAATCACCGCCAAGTTTTCACGGACAGTCGTGAGGTGGTCTGCAGCCGGAAAGTCACTGAGGGCTTCTTCCAAATACTTCTTGGCCTCTACTAGATAGGCTGCTTTCGTTTTAATATCAACCACCGGAAGGGAGCTTTGGAACGCCTGTGCTGCTTTTTGGCGAAGCTCCTGAACAGCTAAATTGCTGAAATATTTTATTTTTTCCTGCGCCGCTGGGTAAAATGGGTCCACTGAAGTCACTCGAGATGCTCGGCCAACAGCTGATTTAAACTGGCCTTTTTCTGCGAGCTTTTGAGCTTGGAGCAATATAGTATCCCCAAGTAGAAGGTCAGCAGCGCGATATTGGCTTGGATCAACTGGGGATGCCACTTGTCGGAGGCTGTCTTCGCCATCTTCTTTTGGCACTGTTTGTTGGAACTGGTCCGCAAAGGCTTGCCACATAGCAATCCTACTACCTAGGACTTCCGCAACTCCTTCCCGATAACGCTCACTGTCGCCACTCACCGCTAGGGTTGCTTGAACAATCTGAAAGACTTGGAGACTTTGCAGATATGGGTTTTCCTTGAGAGAGTCAAACAGATTGATATCGGTTCGGTTAAACTGTTCTTGTATGGTCAGCAACTTGGGGGCTGAGCTTGCACTATTAGCTTCGTCGGTTGCCTGAGAAGAGGCGACGCTATCGGCAGCTGATCGTTGGACGAATTTTAAGTTCCCTAAGGTGAGAATGGCTTCAGCAAAGCTTCGTGGAGCTGGGGGCGTATTGATACGGCTCATTTCGCCAAGCTCATCGTCTGTGATTCTTTGGTCGAGAACAAGAAGGCTAGAAAACAAGGCCTCGTGAGAGTTTTTTACTTGAGGAGCAACAGGTTTTGAAACCTTCTCCCCCTGCTTGCTGATGGTTTGCCCTTTTCTGGACGGTGTCTTCGAGCTTTTCGGCTGGGCGTATTTCTTTGGAAAGGCCGGCTTGGTGGTGGTGCAAGCGCTAAAGCCGCCAAAACTAATAAAACACATTAATATCGATATCTTAGCTCTTTTGCTGGTCATGCGGTCAGTCCCATAAGAATCGGTCCGTTAAATCATTAGGATCGTACCACTTAATGGTACTGTTTGCTATATGATACCATTGTTGCGGGTGACATTGACATTTCTTGCCTGGAAGAAGAATTGATGCAATCAGGTGTTTTGCTACGATGAATCGTTAGTTGATCTTCATATGACTTTAAATCTACAGAGCATTGGGGTAAGAAATTCTTGCCTAAAACATGCCACCAAAAGCCAGGTGTTTCGGAGATCTCTGATAAAAAGAGCCAATCGAATTCGAGTATAAAACTGTCTAGCACTAGAAATCAATCGACAAACCAGCCATGATTCGGCGGTCCTCTTGAGGTGTTTCTGAAGTAGAAATATCTCTACCAAAAGTAGCGAAGTCGAGAGATAGGAACGATAACCGAACCGAGGCACCCATACTATAAAATCCTTGATTATACCCGACTGAAACAGAGAATGGTGATGGTAGAAGTGGGTTGCCTGTAACAAACTCGATGCCCGCATGGGTTTGCTTTTGGATGGGAATATCGCTCAAGCCGTAGTTCTGGGATCCTGAACCTATATATAGATGATGAAAACCTACCGATAAGCGCGCAGCAATTTTCCTGCTAAGCCTCGGTGTGATAGAGATTCCCACGCGGATATCGGTGGGGTCAATGGTGGATACGGCATCGGGATTGGCAATGTCACCAGTAAAAACTGTGCCACAAACCTTCTCTCTAACTTTTGCAAATGGGTTCAGATAATCATCTTTGCAGCCCAAGGGGGCGTTGAATACGGCAATACCAATAGTGGGAAACCAAAAGTCGGCAAAGGTCCACATGAATCCAAGGTCTACCGCGAAGGCAGATGACTTGTTGGAGTTTTCTTTGATTCGAGTTTGCAAGGTGTTGGCATCTTGAAGCTCTGTGACGAGCAAGGTGTCTTCATAAGCATAGCGGGCTACATAGCGCAGGTTTAGGCCGAAGTTTAGCCTATTCGTGCGATTGGTAAAGGCTAGGCCCCAGACCCCACCCACATCGGAAATGGCCTCGGTTCGTGCTTGATCGGTGTTTTCAGAGTCAATGACCGCTTTTAGTTTGGTGTGAGAATAGGCTCCAACAATGGACGGCATGCTGCCCAAGTCCAGCATCATCAGAGGAAACATTGATAGGGTTGACCAAAGGGGCTTGTCGGCGAGATCTGTCGCGCTGCTCGACAGGCCTTGCGCGTTTTCTTCATTTCCCGATTCGCTTATACCATCGATAAACTCTTGGCTATTGGTGTTGATGCCGACCACGATATTCGGAATTTTCACGATGTGAACCGTGGAGCGGCTACGGGCTTTTCGTACGCGAGCGATACCAGCTGGGTTGGTCCACACTGCATTCTCGTCGTTGGAAATCGCTGTGAATGCTCCACCCATGCCGTTGGATCTCACTGGGACAAAGGACTCGGGAACCTCTTGGCTGTATGCCGGGTCTATTGCAAGACAGCCAGTAAGAATCAGCATTTTAGAAAGTCGTATCATAGTTACCTCAAGTCTTTCAGTGCCTCTATCGGAGAGGTCTCTATGAGCTTAAGGTAAGATTTTTCCTAGCTTTCAAGGCTTGATTGTAAGGTATTAGCCAAAATAGAAAGATCTTCTAAGTCGTGCTTAAGTCTCTTGATTTCATCATCTTTTTCCACAACCGCGCGATTGAGATGATCGATTTCCCGCTGGTTAGCAGTGGAGGAAAGAGCTCCTGCCAAGGTATTTTCAATTGAGGCAAGGCGTCGCAGCGTTTCATCCTGTGCTCCTGTGGCCCCTGAGGTAATCAATTGGGGCTGACTGTTAATATTCGGCTCTTCAGACTCTGACGGGTAGACCATCAATTGCCCATGCACCATACGGCAGATAAGTTGCCCGCATTCAACCTTCTGCCAGATATCGGCTTCAGACAGGCCGAGGTGTCTGCTGGCTTGATCGATACTATAAACTTTTGAAACCTTGGTTGTCATGAAGCTGTCCTCTTATAAGCGGTATCCAAAGTGAACAACGACATAGTGTAGACCAAGTTGTTGATCGATCTCGCTGCGAATACGCTCTGCGGGCGTCTCTTGAGTGAGAAACTCTACAGCTTGGTCACTACTTTCGGTGCTTTTGGTACTTAACCCAGAAGTTACAGGGACACCAAAACCCACCCAGTCGATGGCTAAGAAAAAGTTCGATTTAAGATCGAAGTGAGTTCCCAAAAATAGATCAGGATGAATCTCCGTGGCAGTAAAGGGGACATCAGCTGCTTGTTCAGTTTGGTTTTCATCGTCTAAGCTATAGTCTCCGGAGACTTGGGAGCCATTGATTTTTAATCCAGCATATACCAGATCCCATATGAAAAACTTTATGAAGCCGCTGGCTCTCGTGTTGGTTGCATCCAATATTTCATTCACACCGACCCCTACCGCTGCTTCTAAATGTGCCTGGGTGTATGAGGCCGAGACTCCCCAAGAGAAAAACGAGTTGGTGCGGTATTCATAGCCTAGGCCAACGCCGCTGCCAAAGTAGTTTAAAATTCCATGGCCGGAGATATGATGAATACGCCTTTGTCTGCTTCGCTTCCGATAGGTTTTTTTCCGAGTTGTCTTTTTCGGCTCAGACGAATAACTTGGCGGTTGGTCCAGTGAGAAGTCTTCGATTTCTTGGGCTTCGGCGGGTAGTCCAAATGACAAGCTTAGAATGAATGCTAGTAACGTCTTACCCAACGGAAGCTCCTACAGTTCACAGATTCCCTCTGGTATCATTTTAGCATATTGAAAGTCTGGTCTGCATCATCGCGGAAAGCTTCAGAGTCAAGGCTGAAGGCTCTGAGAATTAAAGATAGAAAGGTCCTAAGATGGCAAAAGCATTAACGGTGATTGGTTTGGGAAATATGGGTGGCTCCATGGTTAAAGGGCTGCTTAAGTCACCGTTGAAAGACCAGCATCCTCTTAAGGTTTTTGATCTTCACCCGGACATCAAGGATCAGTTTGCAGAAATGGAAACTTGTCAAGGAGTTGAAGATTTAAGTCTGCTTGGAAAAGATGGTGAATGCCTGATATTTTGTGTTAAGCCCCATGACTTAAAAAGCCTAGCAGAAACCTTACGTGGCAAGATCGATCCTGATTGCCTTGTCCTTTCAATTCTTGCAGGAGTGCGAATCGAGACCATCCAGGAGGAGCTGGACTTCCAAGGTGGAGTGGTTCGGGCGATGCCAAACATCGCAGCAACAATCGGAGAAGCAGCAACGGCTATGTGCTGTAATGCTAATTGTAGCAAAGATCAGAAGGAGCTTGCTGAGCGGGTCTTTCAAGCAGTGGGAGAAGCCTACTGGACTAAAGAATCTCTGATGGATACGGTTACTGGCCTCTCTGGTAGCGGTCCTGCCTATATTTATATGGTCATTGAGGCTTTGACCGATGGTGGTGTGAAAATGGGCTTACCTCGAAGTCTATCCCAAAACCTGGCAACGCAGACAGTTCTCGGTGCGGCGGCCTTAGTCAAGCACACCGGTCAACACCCAGCGATTTTAAAGGACCAAGTGACTACTCCGGCTGGGACGACTATATCGGCTCTTCACGAGCTTGAGGAGCGAGGCTTAAGATCCATGTTTGTTTCTGCTGTGGAAAAAGCAACTGATCGTTCACGGTTTTTAGGTGAGTCGAGGTAGGTTTGGCTCAAGGCATATGGTTGGTCAAAGAATTAGGTGGCTTGACTGTCAGCTAGAGCGACGGTTGGCTACGTTCAAAACTTGTCACGACCTTGGTCTGAGGAATAGGGTAAGCTACTAGGATAACAATGTTTTTGGTCCATTTGAAGGTTGTGGAGCTGATAATAGCATCGTAGTATCAGTAGGTTATGGTTAAAAGTGGTGCTTTCCCGAAGGCTTTGGGCTCCTGAGATAACTGATTTGAAGACCGTCTACTACATTTGTGACATAGTTTTTGCATGATAACTTCCGGAGAAGCCCTACCGGCTTTGAAGGAGGTTCTTGTGAATAAGTTGATTATTGCTGCGCTTGTCTTGTTATCTTCACTTGGTCTTTTGGGACTGCTACACCAAAGCGAGCTGGAGCAAGTATCGCCTCCTTCCGAAAGTGGACAGCTAACACCTGATCCCCAAGATATTGCCCCGATTGCAGAACCCGAGTATCAACCTTTTGAAGACGAGCAAGTCAATAAATCTAACGTATTCGCTGAGCCGCGCTTTCAGCGTACTACCCAAGACTACTCCCACGTCAAAAATGAGGTTGCTGCCGAGAAGAAGTTTAGAGTCCCGAGGAGCAAGCCGACGCCTAGAAATAGACTTAAGCCTGTAACAAAGGCAGACTTGGATGAACCTCCTACACCTGTTGGTAGGGTTGCAGGTGAAAAGGAAATAACTACGGCGAGCGTTGTGCCAAAGAATTCCCACCAAGAGTTTCGCAAAAAGTGGCTACCGATTCCTTCTAGCACTCTAGATAAGTTCGATCGCTCCGAGGAGATTGAAACCTGCCGAAATGATATCTGTCAGCCGATTGGACGTCGCGGTGTTCTTCTTACCGGAGTTGTGATCCAAGTGGGTGCCTTCCAAGGCCAGATTCAGCCAGGCAACTACCTTGACCAGACCCCAATGCTTTACCTCCAATAACCTACAATCGAGCAAGGCATGTTAAGCCTTGCCGGCCCAAAGCTTTCCTGTCTTGATTTGCACGCTATGTCTGATATTTTTCTAAGATGTCTTTTTAAAATAACTGAACATGTAGGGTGCAAAGTCCATGATCGAAGTCAATGGTATCTGCAAATTCTACGGCCAGAAAAAAGCCGTAGAGAACCTGAGCTTCAAGATCTCTGACGGTGAGATAGTTGGCCTGCTGGGGGTTAACGGAGCAGGGAAGAGCACGATTCTCAAGGTTCTCGGCTGCTTTCTTTTGCCATCGGTAGGTGAAGCTAGGATTGGCGGTTACTCCGTCACTCACGACTCGGAGAAGGTGAGGCAGCTCATTGGCTATCTGCCTGATAGGCCACCTCTCTACCATGAAATGACCGTTGAAGCTTATCTAAGCTTCGTCGCCAAATTAAAGGATGCGCCGGGAGATCAGATTGCTAGCTATGTCGAAGATGCAATAAAGCAGGCAAATCTAGAAGATGTGTACGATCGGCAGTTGGGGCAGCTATCCCACGGCTACCAGCAACGGGTCGGGATTGCCCAAGCCATTGTCCATAAGCCCAAGGTCCTCATTCTTGATGAGCCTATCAATGGCCTCGACCCGATACAAATTGCAGAGATGAGAGATCTGATTCTATCTCTTAAAGGCAAGCATACAGTAATCCTGTCGAGCCATATTCTGTCTGAAATCACTAAAACCTGCGATCGCATTCTTGTGATCGATAAAGGGCAGTTGGTTGCCGAGGGCAACGAGAAGGAGCTTATGGGCAATATGGATGGCGCTATGGATATTGCTATCGAGGTCGATCGTTGGGACGACGGGTTGGGTGATAAAATCATGGGCATCGAAGGGGTGCAAAGCGTGACCGATCATCGCCAGGAAGCCACAACGACTCTAGATATTGCTTGCAACCTAGACCTGAGAGGTCAAATCGCCAAATGTGTGGTGGAGTCTGGAGTTCAGCTTCTAGCCTTACAGAAAAAGCAGGCTGAGTTAGAAAGCTTATTCTTTAAACTGATTAATACGGAGTCGCGACGATGAGTAAAATCTGGTTGATTGCGCAGCGAGAGATAAACTCATACTTTAAGACTTGGATGGGCTACATTATCGTCTTTGCAGCACTTCTCATCGATGGTCTTCTATTCAACGCGTTTGCCATTGGTAATAAGGCTAAGTTTTCTGCCGATGTTTTGAAGGACTTCTTCTTTTTTAGCAGTGGTATCGGTATGGTTGCTGCTATCTTTCTTGCCATGAGGCTGCTCGCCGAGGAAAAGCAGTTTGGAACGATCACCCTATTCTACACCTCTCCCATAACAGAACGGCAATTGATCTACGGCAAGTTTTTGTCTAGTCTTGTGATGTTTTTAATTCTCCAGTCTTTAACCATTTACCTACCAGCTCTGATTTTCATTGAAGGCAAAGTGTCTATTGGTCACATGGCAGCAGGTTATTTGGGAGTGACTCTCCTGGGTGCTTCTGTGCTGGCGATTGCATTGTTTGGTAGCGTTATCGCGCCTAATCAACTTTTGGCAGCCGTAATTGGGGCCTCTATCACTGTGGTTTTTCTTCTGCTTTGGCTTGTTTCAGGCAGGGTGGACGAGCCTTTTGCTAGTATTTTTTCGTATATATCCATTCATAATCTCAGGTTTAGACCATTTTCGAAAGGGATCGTGCACTTTAAGGACCTAGTCTATTATGTAAGTGTGATCCTATTCTTTCTGGAATGTTCCGTCAGAGCCTTGGAGTCTAGGAGGTTGCAAGGATGATAAACCAGCTTAAAAACTTACGACTAGGCCTATTCCTTCTGGGATTAGTCATTATCTTTGCTGTCGAACGATATTTCTCACAGTACGATTCCAGGCTGCTGATTGACGGCCTAGGGCTTTTGTTGATGCTAGTGGGAACGGGTATGACCGCAGGCTTATACATTACTAAGAAAAACGAAGGATTCGAAAAGGAGGCTAAGAATTGGCTCCTCAGTAGCCTATGGATGTCTGTTGTGATCCTAGGTCTCGGTCTTTACTTTGCTTTTGATGCTAGCCTAGGTGATCGTGGTGCTGTAGAAACCTTAAGCCAAAAGGTTCTCTTAGTATCTTGGTTAACTGCTGTGATCGTTGCTCTATTTGCAGGAATTGGAGCAGAGATTGGTATTCGATCCAGTGGCGAAGGTGATCGTGCTGAGCCTTATCGCTTGGTATTGGCAACTCAAACTTGGCTCGGTATCGGCTTTCTGCTAGCCGCCTTGGTTTGTATAAACTTTGCCGCCAATAAGATGGATATGGTTTGGGATTGGTCCTACCTCAAAACAACAAAGCCAGGAGAGTCCACAGTCAAGATGGTTGGAGAACTAACCGAGCCAGTGCAGATCGGAGCTTTTTTTGCCAGAGACAGTGAGGTAGAGCCATTTGTTCGGGAATATCTTGAGCAGGTCGCTGGCCTTAATGACAATGTCGAGCTGAATTTTTACAGCAAAGACTTTTATCCAGCAAAAGCGGAGGAGTTTCGCGTGGCTCGGGATGGTCAAGTGATTCTTCTCAAGGATAAGAAAAGGCAGCGGATCGATGTTGGTGAAGACATATCCTTTGCTCGAAAGAAACTTAAGAAATTCGATCAGCTATTTCAAAAAGCTTTTTTGGGGATCTCTGAAGCGAAAAAAACTATTTATGTAACTTCTGGTCATGGTGAAATGAGCTGGAAAGGCAAAAGGGCTGCCACACGACAGATCAAGAACTTTCATAAAATCTTAAAACAGCTCAATTACAATATTCGTACCTTAGGGCTTGAACAAGGTGGATTTTCGGAGCTTCCTGATGATACCGACTTGGTGGTGATACCAGGACCATCAAAGCCCTTTACCAGTCAAGAAATTCAAGTTCTTAAGGCATATCTAGCCGGTGGTGGTAGTCTCTTGGTGTTCTTGGATGTAGAGTTTTCAGGAGAAGATCGAGGTATCGAAGGGCTGGATGGAGCCAATCAACTAGAAGAGCTGCTGGCTTCCTTTGGGATTGTATTTGAGCCTCAGTTTTTGGCCAATGACAAGCAATTTGTGCGTAGCACTCGTAAGGCGATCGATCACTTCTTTCTTTTCACCAATAATTTCTCCTCCCATGTGGCTATGAGCAGCTTGACCAAGAACGACGATAAAATGGGACTTCTCACGTTCCAGTCAGGACACTTGAAAATTGCTGAAAAGATGGCTGACGATTGGAAGGCGTCACCGGTGATTCAAACTCTCAATACCACATTTATTGATCTCAACAAGAATACCAAATTCGATAAAGGCGAGATTCGTAAAAACTATCCGGTGGCAATGGTCGCTGAGTCATCAAAGAGTAAGGTCCTCGTTTTTTCAGATGCCACAATGCTTTCTGATCCAGTGATTCTCAATCCTGGCAATCAGCTAGCAGTGGTGGATAGTGTGCGGTGGCTAGCGGGGCAGGCGGAAATTATGGGAGAAGTCGCGTCAGAGGAAGACATCAAAATTCAGCACTCTAAGAGTCGAGATCTAGTGGTCTTTCATGGTTCGATCTATCTGGTGCCTTGTCTTGTGCTGTTATTCGGTTATTTTGCCAATCGTCGAAAGGAGTGATGGCTGTGAACTCTCGTGTATTACCCTACTTCGTACTTTTTTTGATTGGTTTGGCGGGTGCCTATTGGGCTTCTGGACCAAAGGATAAGGTTGATCGTGGTCAGGTTTGGCTCAACATTGATGGTAAAATAGAGCTGATTACCTATCAGGACCCTAAGAAACGAGTGATTGTTGATGCGGACCAGCGTTGGGTGACAGAAGCTGAGATGCAGGATGGGATAGACCTGCCCCCTGTTGAGTATAAAGCTGGCAAGGCTTTTGAAAACGTTCTGGAAGATCTGGAAACCCTCAGAGCTTTGAAGACCATCGGTAAGTTCTCAGAAGTATCCGCTGAGGAGTATGGTTTCGCAGGTGAGGAAAAAACAACTCTCATCATAAAAACGAAGAACGAAGAGTATAGCTTTGAAATCGGTAAGCGCAGCTTTCAAACATCCAACGTTTTTGTTCGAGACATGAAGCGGGATGAGGTGATCCTAGTTTCACGATCAGCGATTAATATTCTCCGTAACGCTAAAGCCAGACTATATGAAAGAAAACCCTACAACTTTGATCTCAATGACGATGTAGTGGCAGTCCAAATTTCACGTGGAGATAAGAGTTTAGAGCTTGTGAAGGAAGGACGATCGGAAAAAGGTAAGGTAGTTTGGAAGAGGAGCGATAAAGATGACAAGGCTGATTCGGAAGCAAGTTGGTTGGAGAAGGTCCTAAAGCTGCAAGTTAAGAAGTATGCTACCCCAGTCGAACGCCAAAATCTTGACAAGGCTGATGCACTTGTGACCATTGGGTTTAAAGGTCAAAAAAATGACGTTGAATCGATGAGTATACTCAAGCTGAATCCAGGTGGTGATGAGCTTGAACAGTTTTGGTTGAAGTCCAACTATGTGAAGACGTACGTGCTCGTGGACAGCAATAGGGCTAAGACACTGGTACAGGATTTAAGCAATTTCTTGATGTAAGTTAGCAAGATTCTATTAGTTTTTCTTAGGGGCGTTGTTGTGGCGCCTCTTTTTTGTTAGACTTTTAAATGACCACAATGTTGTCAATGCGCTCTTTCCTCTCACGCGCATTTAGAAGCTGAAATTCTGTTTGGTTTTTGTCCGGAGGACTGCGAATGGGTTTGCGAATTGCAACCAATGTCTCATCGTTGACGTCTCAGCGTCACTTGAGAAATACAAGGCGGCTATTAGATCGCTCTATTGAACGATTAGCTAGTGGCTATCGAATCAATAAGGCTGGTGATGACGCTGCTGGTCTTGCTATTTCTGAGAAACTCCGTGCAAAAACGAGAGGTCTAATCCAAGCACAACGAAACGCTTCTGATGGTATCTCACTGATCCAGGTTGCGGAAGGCGGCTTGTCAGAAGTTCAAAATATTCTTATCCGCCTTCGTGAGTTGGGGGTTCAGGCTGCTTCTGATACGATCGGTCCTGAGGAACGACGATACCTCGACGAAGAGTATCAGTCTCTGAAAGAAGAAATTGATCGAATCGCCAATGTTACTGAGTTCAATGGTACTGTTCTCCTTGATGGTACTGGCGGAACTCTTGATATTCAAGTCAACACTGGTGGCTTGAATCTCTTAGGTGTGGATAGAATTTCCTTTGATGCTTTCCGTTCCGACGTAAATGTGGACAAGCTTGGTCTCGAAGAGCTAGGTCTAAGAACGAAAGAAGACGCTCAGCGCAGCCTAGCCTTCATTGATGACGCTATTCAACATGTATCATCAGTTCGTGGTGAGCTTGGTGCCATCGATAACAGATTAGTGAAAACAGTGCGAAACCTAGCAGTATCCATTGAAAACTTGTCAGCCGCCAAATCTCGAATCAAAGACGTCGATATTGCTGATGAAACCAGCGAATTGACGAAAAATAATATCTTGATGCAGGCGGGAACCTCGGTTCTTCAGCAGGCAAACTCAATACCAGAAATGGCTCTCACTCTATTGCAGGGCTAAATCGAATCAAGACCCCATATAAAACACTGATCCAAGGCCAGCTCGATGGACTTGGATGGCTTTAAGAGCTTAACCAGCCCCATCGGCCCCTTCACCGTTTTGGTGGCGCGAGCATCGAGCTGCTTGCGTCGGCTTTTGGCTAGGGTGCCAGGAGACAGTAAAATTATCTCAGGAAACTTAAAGCTCTCCTGAACAAAGCGAATCATGTTCACAAGGTGATCAATGCTTGGGGCACCCCATTCATGGATCACACCAATCATATCGTACCCTTTGCCAGTGATACAGTAGGCAATCACTTCATTGTGAATCCCATATTCAAGACAAAGATCAAGATTTGGAATATGTAACATTTCTAAAAATTCGTTGGGGCTACGATGAAGGGTGTAGCGAGTTGAGGTGCGGATGGCAAGGAGCGTCGTTGGGTCAACGAGATGAATTTCATCAGAAGGAATCAGTCTAAAATTGCCTGCCCCGCGACGATGCCGAAGATCGAACTGGTGATGCCATTCCTGTGATAGTGACTGAAAACCTAGTTTTTGATAGAATAGACTCAGATCGCTCCATAAAATTAGAGCTTCCAAGTCGGCTAGGATGGCTTTCGACTCAAGTGATTGAAAGAGTTGCTTCATGAAGCCTTGGCCACGATAGGATTCGTCGGTGGCAACGTTCCCAATGAGTCCTACTTTTGCGACTCGTTGACCTAGGCTATCCATGAGGTCTCGTGGCCACAGATTCGCATGGGCCACAATCCGATCATCGTGGAACAGACAATGGCTAAACTCTGTCCCCTTTTCTCCTAATACGATCGGATATTCAGATTGAATCTTAAATGGCAAAGGCTCTGGGCGCAGAGCATTTTGTAGGAGCTGGTTGCGCAGCGCAATGTGGGACTCAGTTTGAGGGCAAGCAATGGCCATCGTTGGTCTCGCTAGTTGAACATGACTGTTAATTATTATAGTGGATCATCGTGATCCTAGAATAGGATTTCTTTTTTGGAACTAGATTATGGGTATTAGACTTCCAGGTGCTACCACCGGCTTGTTCGATCCCAATATCGTCAAGCAGCTTATCGAAGTGGAAAAGCTTCCGATTGACGCTGCTAAACGACGTCGCGAGACGATTGTTGCCGAAAAAGATGAGTTTGCCCAAGTTCGAGATTTAGTGAATGGTCTCGATACTACCCTAAATTCCCTCAAAAACAGGACTGATTTCTATAAATTGAAGGTCGAATCATCTCATCCAGACATCATTGATGGACTGGTAGAAGGTGTGGCATTGACCGGCACCTATGAGTTTGAAGTTCGAGGCCTTGCGAAGGCAGAGAAGGAACTTGCCTACGGCTTTCCTGATAAAAATGAGACTCCAGTTGGTTTTGGTTTCATGTTGATCGAGCGGGAAGATATGGATGATTTTGAAGTCATCATCGAGCCCGGCTCTACGTTGCAGGATGTGGCGACCCAAATCAACGACGCCGAGGCTGGTGTTAAGGCGATGGTTATCAACACCAAATACAAGCCCGATCCCTACCGCTTGCTGGTGGTGAGTGAACAATCTGGTAACGAAGCCAAGGTCAAGATTGACGAGGATACCACCTTTCTAGAGTTTAAAGAGCAGGTTCGTGGGCGGAACCTTGATGTATTGTTTGAAGATGTTCCTGTCACCGATGAAGACAATAATCTAGAGGAATTGGTCGATAACGTCGTTTTCAATGTGAAGCGTGCTGAGCCTGGCACCCGTGTTCAAGTCAATATCGTTCATGACATCGAGAAAACCCTGGAATCTATCGTTGGGTTCATTGAAAAGTATAACGAACTAGCCACCTTTATCAACGATCAGTACATCATCGATGCGGATACCAATAAGGCTGGAATTCTCGCCGGTGATAGCAGCACTAGAACCGTGATGAGACGCGTGCAAAGTGCGGTTGGTGGTTCGGTAAGCACTGGTGGAAAGTGGAATACTCTTAGTCAGATAGGTATCACAACCGACCCCAAAACCGGTCGCCTTGATATGAACGAAGCTAAAGTCAAGCAATCCCTTGCCGAAGACTATGATAGTGTTGCCGATCTTTTTATTCAGCAACGAGGCTCATTGGGTGTTGCCGCGCGCATGGCAGAGGCAATCAAGGGGCTTCGCGATCCTCAAGGCGGTGTTCTCAAAACTAAGCTGAGAACCATGGATGCTATCATCGCCAATCAGGATAAGGAAATTGAATTGAAAGAGAGGGCACTAGAGAAGAAAACCGAGTCGATCAAACGTCGATTCACAGCCCTCGAAGGTCAGTTGTCAGGACTCAAGGCACAGGGAGACTTCCTTGCTCAGCGTTTTGGCCAACAAGATAAGGGGGACAAAAAGTAAGGGAGATTTAACAAAGTGAATAATCCTTATAGTAATTACCAAAAGACCCAGGTAACTACTGCTAGCCAGGAGAAGATCTTACTTATGCTCTATGAGGGAGCAATTCGCTTTGTTAAACACGCTGACAAGGCCATGGAAGAGAATAATCTTGCTGACAAAGGCCGCTACATATCCAAAGCCACAGCCATCCTTTCTGAGCTTATGGCGACACTCGACTTTAAAGTGGGTGGCCAACTCGCAACAGACTTAGAAAATCTCTATGTTTTTATGATTGATAAGCTTATCGATGGCAACATCAACAACGATCGTGAGTCTTTGGCTATTGTAGAGAAGTTACTCAAAACTCTCTACACCGCTTGGAAAGATGTGATCGAGAACCCAAGGGCTGACGGGGTACCGTCACCTAAATTACAACCTCAAGAGTATCAGAGTTTCGTCAGTGAGAAAGGTCATGAAGCAACTAAACCTGGTCAGGGCCAGAAATCTGAATTGGGCAAAAAGATATCAGCTTAGTCATCACACTGCCTAGCTATCTGCTAGGCAAAGTCTATCCTCAAGTTTTCCCAATTCTTGAATCTTTGCAACATTTCCCACAGGCCAGCCAAGCCTTGCTAGTCTTAATCTAGATACATCGTCACCTTAGTTTTAAAACGGTCACTCGGAGGGATCTATGCCGATTACTCAAGCGCTTTACACCGGTGTTACAGGGCTTTCAGTCATGTCAGACACCATGTCGGTGGTAGCCAACAACTTGGCAAACGCCAACGCAAAGGGCTTCAAGTATGACCGTGCAGAGTTTGATGATCTTCTTTCAATGGACTTAGGAACCTCAACGGGTCAAGCGCAGATTGGTCGTGGTGCTCGACTCTCCGATGTAAGAACCATTCATACCCAGGGTGGCCTTTCCATTACTGATCGCCTCACAGACTTAGCGGTTCAGGGGAATGGCTTTTTTATAGTGCGAAACCCCCTCGGTGAAAAGCAGGAAGCCGGTGGTATGTTCTATACCCGGGTAGGTGCTTTCAACTTTGACAAGGATGGCTATCTTTCGGATAAAACAGGTGGCCGCCTCCAAGGCTATATGGCTGATGAGAAAGGGAGGCTGTCGCCGAAGCTAGACGACGTCCGAATCGTCACTAATAACCTTCCACCCGTATCTACCAGTGTGGTGAAGATGAATGTGAATCTGGACTCCCGTGATGAGGTCATTGAGGAAGAGTTTGATATCCAAGATCCCCAAGGTACATCCAACTTCGTGAATAGTATGAATATCTTCGATAGTCACGGTACCAAGCATGCGATGACCACCTACTTCCGACGAGTAGAGGATGATGAGGGCATTAGCTACGAATGGTTTGCTACGGCAGACTCTAAGGAGGTCACCGATGCAGACGACGATGCCAAGATTAAAGTGATCGGCCGGGGGAAGGTGCAGTTTAATGCTGCTGGAGTGCTGCTAGCAGAAGAAACCACTGAGTTCGACGCAAATTTCACGAAAGGTGCGTTACCGAACCAGTATATAGAGATTGACTTTGGTAACAACATTGGGGAAGAGGAAGGCAACGGAGTAGGTGCCTCCACCGCGGTCGCTGCTGATGCAGTTACGGTGTTCCACAGTCAAAACGGTTACGAGGCTGGTAACATAAAATCCCTTAAAATCGACCTCGATGGCAAAATCAAGGGCTACTATACCAATGGAGTAGAGAAGCTTCTAGCCTCATTTGCTCTATCAACCTTTGAGAATGTTGACGGTTTGATGAAAGCCGGGCGAAATCAGTTCTTTGCGACTGTGGAATCAGGTGCGCCGCGAACTGGAGTGCCTCAGTCAGGTGTTCGAGGATCTATCTACGCCTCAACACTTGAGGAGTCGAATGTGGACATGGCTCAGCAGTTTGTTGAAATGATTCGAACCCAGAGGGGCTTCCAAGCCAACTCACGTTCGATCACAACGACCGATACGATGATTGAAGAAGTAGTAAACATGAAGCGATAATAGTGTGGGCTAGTTGAGGCTAGCAAGCTTAATATGCTTGGCAATCATTGCGGCGATTTGCTGTTTCCCATCTTTCTGGGTCCATTGCAGATCGCCTTTGTCATTCCTAGACACTATATAAGCCTTGTGAGCAGTAGCCGTGACCTCTTTTAACGAGTTCAAAACCATGAGGCTTAACGAGTACTTTTCCATATAATCAGTTGCGATAGCTTTGGCCTTGGCCTCATCCAAGTCAGCTTCCAATTTAAAGCCAACCTTGATGCCGTGCTCAGGCTTTAGTTTCGCAATGATTTTGTCTGTTTTGACAAAGGACACCTGCAGATCTTCAGAAGACTTAATTTTGCCATCTTGCTTCTGATCAGGAATAAAGTCCAAGACAGAAGATGCGAATACAACGGCGGCTTTTTCCTCCTCCACAAGCTGTAGGGAGGTGCGTTCTAAGCTGTCGTTGGTATCCACTTCTATCAATTTTGAATAAGCTTTAGGGCGAATCGGACTAGGCCCAGCTACAACATAGGTGGTAAGGCCTTGACGATATAGCTCTTCAGCGATTTTGGAGCCGAGGGCTCCCGATGAATAGTTAGAGATATAGCGAACATCATCGATATAGCCCCGTGTTGTGCCCATTGCCACCATCGCTGGGAACATGCCTGCGACGGAGTTTAATGAATGGGCGATCTGATCAGCTAAGACAGCCGGTTCGGGAAACTTAAGCTTACCCTCTTCCATGCGCGGCTGGAGTTTGGTGCAGTAAGCTTCGATCTTTTCGGTATTCGATTTGACAAAAGGTGAGTGCGAGAGGCTTTCGTGCATGTTTGGGATAAACATGACAGGTTTACCCTGACCCAAATAGGAGGCCACAAGTGCTGATGCAGGAGTATCGGTGATACCACGGGCAATCTTAGCTATGATATTTGCAGAGGCTGGTGCGATAACACAGGCGTCCGCCAAGCCGATATGGGATGCGTCACCTGAGAAGGATTCGACGACTTTTTCTGCAGAAGCCCAGGAAAGTGCTGTATTGGTGGTAAATTGCTTAGCGCCTTCGGTGAGCCAAGGTGTGACGCGAGCCCCCAAACGACGGAGGCTGCGAACAAAGCGGGTACTTTCGACGGCTCCGATAGAACCAGAGACAATCACATCTATGTGCTTCCCGAGAAGCGCATCAGATATGCGCTCAACCGTAAGGTCGGAACTTGCCATCTCGCACCTGCCTAATTTTAGGGATTTCCATTGCGATAGGATTCTAACCCGCAACCGTCGGAATGTTAAGCTTGCTTTGCAGCTTTCTGTGCCTTCTCGTTAGCGTTAGGCTTATCGAGAGGAAGACTTACCGCAGTCGATCCGTTGCGACGGAGTGCATTCTTACGCTTTTTACCGGCACGTGCTTTGTTAAGTGCGCGTCTTACTTTTAGTTTCTTGGTCGTTGATGCCATTTGTTGTCCCTCAGAAGAGAGTTAGTCCACTTAAGTCGTGAGAGGGTATTGGATTCTGCCCTAGAATGCAACCCCCAATTCGCTTAGGCATGTCTCATGGTTCAGGAGCCATGGTGTGTTTATCATTGTCGATCCGTCATCCCGAAATGGGGCGATACGGATGGTTAGCTAAAATAAGGAATAAATATGAGGACTTTGATACTTTCTACCGGTCTGACACTTGCAATAAGTCAAAATGCTATATCTGAGCCTGTGGATAAAAACTTCCCAGGTCCATATGTCGGAGCAGGGTTTATGTTCGGTCAGGCTTCGAAAGCTGATGGCGACAGCTCTGCAGGTGCAGCTTTCGGTCTTGGACTCGATGTGGGCTACATTATTAAAAGAGATACATGGAATCGGATTGAGCTTGGAGTCGAGCTAGGGACCGCCAATTTAAGCTTTGAATCCGACAACACCGACTTTGATGTTGAAGCAATGCCGCAAGTTTTATTCAAAGCAGGCTACGGCTACTCCCTTGGTGACCATGTTTTCGGTATCTTCCGAGCTGGTGTGGGTATGGCCAGTGGAGAGTTAGAGGCATCGGTTAATGGGAGAACTTTATCGACTGATGCTACAGCGATGATCGGCATGATCGGCTGGGATGTGGTCTACCCTGCCAATGAGCGTCTTGATTTTGTTGCCGGTTTGAATCTGAGAACGTATGCGGTCAATCCTGATAGTGCCACAGGGATCGATTCAGAAAGCTTCCAGCTTAACGTTCCCGCCATATACGGACAGGTTAGATACCGTCTCTAAATTAGACCGAGGCTCAGGTTGCTCCCTAAGCCTCATCAAGTGCCTCAAGCATGAAGTAGCAGGGGACGGTTTCCCCTTCTTCGTGCTGTTCGAGCTTGTGGGTAACGGGCTTGAACTTGAATCGCCGAAACAAGTTCTGAGCATGCTCCATCTTAGGGGTGGTTTCTAAATAAATACGGCTATAACCAGCTTTTTTGGCATGTGTTACACACTGGCCGATAATCGCCTTTCCAGCACCCTTGCCGCGATACACAGGGCTAATCACTAACTCTCTAATTTCTCCAATTTTTTCAGCTGGTGGCAGGCCAGCAAACGGTCCAAACCCGGCGCCCCCTACCAATTTATGATTGGAGCGATCCTTCACGACGAAATAGATCCCGTGTTTTCCATCGTAAACCTGTTCGAAGTTGTTCAAGCGACGGTAGGTCGCGGCTAGAACCGATCCGGCTTCTTCAAAAGGGTCGAGGGTATCACGAATCATATCGATCATTGCCGGAACATCATCTGGTTTGATCGTTTCTATATAAAAATCAAGGTTTTCTGGTGCTTGCATAGATTATCCAAAATGGCTGTTAAGCCCGTAGGGAGCTGGTTTCGTATCAGGACGCATCATTAATTAATCAGAAAAATGGGGTAAATACCAGAGTCATGGCGCGATATATATGCATAAGTGGCGCTATATAACTGTTAGGCCAGGAAAGCCTTGCGCACCTCAGGTAGTTTTTGTATATAGACGTCTTCTGCGCGGTCCTTCCGCCACCTATGATACACGACAAGATGCAATCATCAGAGGAAGCACGATGAAAAAAAATAGACCACCTCGTAACCGACGTAAGACAGCACGCCTCAAGGCAAAGAAAAAATCAAGAATTCTTCGCAAGAAGCGCTTGAGCCCACATGGCAGACGCTGCAAGTAAGCTTTACTGCTTATTGACCTAGGCAGATACCAACGCCCTTCGCAGCTTGTAGGTAAAGGTCATCTGCCGGGACAGGTCGAAATTTCCCCGCTACATCTTGATAGTCAATTTCTGTTAGTCGGCCCCCTTTAAGGGCGATGATCGTACCAAATTTTTTCTCCATCACCAGATCCATAGCCTTAACGCCATAAGCGGTTCCCAAAGCCCGATCCACATGAGACGGAACCCCACCACGCTGAATATGCCCTAGGACAGTCACACGGGTTTCAATATTAGTCCGCTGGAACAGTTCTTCGGCGACCATATGACCTACCCCGCCCAGATTTTTTCGGCCAGATGATACCTTGAACGACTCCTCTCCCCCTTTCGGATACGCCCCTTCAGCGACAACGATCACCGAGTGGTGTTTTCCCCGTTGCTTGCGTTCGTCCAGCTTTTGGATGATAGCCTCGTAGGAGAATGGGATTTCGGGGAGCAAAATAACGTGCGCTCCTGAAGCGATTCCTGAATGCAGTGCGATATGGCCGGCATTTCTCCCCATTACCTCTAGAACCATAGCTCTCTCGTGAGATTCTGCAGTGGTTTGTAGTCTAGCAATGGCTTCTGCTGCCACCTCGACTGCTGTGTCGAAGCCGACAGTTTGATCGGTAGATGCTAAGTCATTGTCGATCGTTTTGGGGACACCCACGATATTCATACCCAGCTTCGCTAGTTCATAAGCGATCCCTTGAGTGCCATCGCCACCAATTACGATCACACCGTCTAGATTCAGCTCTTGATAAGCTTTGATGACCTTCTGGCTTTTGTCTTCAGGGTCTCCCCCACCGGGGTTCTTAAGGCTAAACGGATTGCCAGCGTTGGTAGTACCAAGGATCGTGCCCCCTTTCATGAGGATTCCCGATACGGTTTCGCAGTCCAGCTTTCGCACGCCATAAGGCTCAGACATCAGGCCATTGAAGCTGTCTTTGATGCCCCAGAGTTCGACGTTTTCGAATTGTGCAGCATGACGAACCACTGCACGAATGATGCTATTAAGTCCGGGGCAGTCGCCGCCACCGGTGCAAATTCCTACTTTCACAGTTAATCCCCTGATCTATGGTGATATTTCCATTTGTGTTAGAATTTTAGCATCCCTCTCACCGAATTTATTCAGGATTAGGATTGCGGCTTGTCAGATAACTTACCCAACAAAATCCTTATTATTGATAGTGATAAGTCTATTGGTCAAGGGATGAAGCTGCCGTTAGAACGCCATCAGATCAAAGTTGATGTGGCTGACACCGCGGAATCTGCACTCTATTTGTTTAACCAAAACATTTATCCGGTAGTAATTATCGAGCTAGCTTTTGAAGAGTTGCCGGGTTTGGTATTTGCTCAAAAATGGCGCCAACATGAGAGTCGTGAGCGTCGCTGCGTGGGCCTGATTATGGCAGCCGGTAACCGCAACGATCGCGAGCCAGAGGAAGCCAAGCTCAAGCAAGAACTTGAGGGCATCGAACTTATCTACAAGCCCTTCAATGCCATTCAAATTCTACCCATTCTTCAGCGAGCCTACAATGTCCGTCAGCGCAATATGAAAATCGATGAGCTTGGGTATAGCATAATAAGGATCGGCCAGAAACGTGATCGAGTAGACAAAGCCGTTGGCATGGTTAAAAAGAACCTCAAAGAGCTTGGTAACCATGGGATTCGCCTCATGATGGATATCTATGAGCAGCATGGAATGTGGGAGGAGTGCTTAGCGGTTGTCGATTCTATATTGCAAAGATTTCCCCAAAACATCGCTTTGATGAATGCGAAGGGGCGTATTCTTCTCAAGCTAGGCAAAGCTAAAGAGTCGCTGATGATCTTGGAAAAGTGTGATTCTTTGGCTCCGAATAATATTGAGCGTATTGATCAAATGAGTATCGCCTATCTGGACGTCAACGATCCCGATCGAGGCGTTACAAAGATGAAGCAGCTCATTCACTTCAATCCGGATAATCCAGACCTGAAGTTCCACATGCTAAGTCGCTTGTACGAAAGGGGCTTCGATTTGCAAGCGCAGGCTCTTTGTCACGAAACGGCATCGCCTATGGAAGTGGTGCGCTACTACAACAATCGAGGGGTGGCTTTATCTAAGTCTGGTCAGGTGGATGAGGCGATCCTAGAGTACGAACGAGCTCTAAAGCTCTACCCGAAGTTCAAAGAAAACTATCGTATTTTCTATAATATAGCATTAGCACATATCAGCAAAAAAAAGCGCAGCCACCATGAATATGCCCTTGAGTACCTGAACCGGGCATTGGCACTGCGTCCCAACTTTGACAAGGCAAAGCGAACCAAAGACACAGTTACCGATCAGTTGTCTAAGAAGCGTAAGGGAAAAACCAATCCCAAAGCCTCCTAGGCAAATCAAAATAGCTGTTCTAAGATGGCCCCCGCAGTTGATCCATAAAAAACGCTGAGGGTCTTTCATGAGTCAAAGATTAGAGCAGGAAATTCAAAAATTTACATCGAGACTAGAACAAAGTAGCAGCGAAGCATTTACCGTATCTAAGCTATGCGATTATGGCTATCAATTGACTCCGAAAAAACCGAAATTGACACCGCCAGATGGAAAGAGTACAGCCCTTACCCTGATGGCAGTCACCCATGGTGACGAGGTAGCAGGAATTGCTATTCTTAATAAGATCGTGGACTTGCTGTTGTCTGATGTGATCGTCTTACCCTATGCCATCAACCTAGCTCTGGCGAACCCGTGGGGTTCTCGCAAAAATCGCCGCTTTGTTGAGAGAGATCTCAATCGATCCTTTGGCCGAAGTGCAATGGATACTCTAGAAGATAAACGGGCAAAGGACTTGGAGCCGCTTCTGAAATCCACAGCATACCTCGTCGATTTCCATCAGACCATCGAACCAAGCCATCGGCCGTTCTTTATCTTTCCCTATGATGAACGTGGCTTTCAATTCGCCCGACATCTAGCGCCGGATATTCCTGTTGTCACCCATTGGGGAGGAGGCTTTTCAAAGGATGGAGCTTGCTCCGATGAGTTTGTGAATCGTCATGGTGGAGTTGGACTAACCATCGAGTTGGGGCAGAAGGGCTTCAATGTATTTTCCGAAGGCGTGGGGGTTCAAGTGGGGCTTAAGGCTATTGATGTGGTGCAGTCCTACCTTCGACAAGAGTCGCTGGAAGCAAACGAAGAAGAGGCTGAAATCTATACCTGGGCTGAAGTCATTCCTTACCCTGAAGGTGAAGCAGCTCTCGATGAAGGATGGTATAATTTTCAGTGGGTGGATGAGGGCCAGCGGCTTGGTTTCGTCAATGGTGATGATCTGAAGGCTTCACAAAGTGGCCCCATTTTATTTCCAAAATACATCCGAGAAAGTTCAGGTGGAGTTCGTCCAAAAGAGATTTGTCGGATCATGAAGCGTGTGACTGCCGAGCAGCTTGGTAAGGACTAATTTCTAGCCTCCGCGGTCGCTAACTTTGGAGGCTCGATGCAAAAGATAATCACAGTCAGCTGCCTGTTCGGGGTGATCGCTTGTCAGGCACTGAGTTCAGAACTTCCTCGCGGAAGTGCTCCTGGTCCCGGGAAAAAATTTAAATTCGTCTCACCAAAAGACAGTGATATCGATTGCCACACCTATCATATGAACCCTGAAGCAGGTGATCTGGCATTTGATCCGAAGAATCATAAAGTATACTTCTTAGGCCACCACAAATTAGCGAGTCCTGACCAGAAGGTGAAGTCGCAGCTTATCGAGCTTGATCTCAAAGATCTCACTATGAAGAAGATCGTTAGCCTTAAAGTCAGTCATACTGCGAAACTCGTTGCCCATAAGTCTCCCGTAGAAGCTATAACCCTCTTGAGTTTTCGAGGAGGTACTCCAGGCTGTGGCCAAGGTAATGCTAAGGGCTTAGGTGTCAAGTGGGTTGGCAAACGGAGAATTATTAAAACTTATGAGCAAGCCTACTATAAATTGCTGCCGAGCAAGAGTGGAGTCAAGGTTCTCAATCGCAAAGATAATGTGGTAAGAGATTTTGATTTGAATACATTGCAACGGCGTGTGACAGATTCTTTGCCCAAAAAAGGGATGCCCCTATATCTGGATATGGAAGAGGGTGTCTCGTTTCACTATGATCAAGACGGACATGGTTCTGTAATGAAGTATGATGTCTTAAAACAAAAGCTCGATAGCCAGATGAAGCTTGCAGAGGGGATGAAGGTTGTGCAGCAGCAGGAACGCTTTGGAGTGGCCAAAGTCAACGAAGAGGCTGGCCGAATCACCGTCAATCAAATCAAAGGCTGGTCAGGGCGTAGCTATCGAACACTTCGCTATCAGAGTAAAAAGCTGGATGTTACGCAGGCTCGCCTGCTTGTAGACTTTGATTCGGGCCTGGGCTTGATAACTGGAAACTTGGATATGGTGGCACGGGAATGGAAGCTTATCGAGATCTATGATGGTTTGAAAGACAAGCTATTGCAGGAAGTTAAGCCGCCAAAAGATCACTATTTTGCCACAGCTACCATGAGTCCCGATGGCAATCATATTGTTATTCTGGCAAAGCACATCGTAGATTATTCATTGGGAGCCGTGTCCATCTACGATGTGCCTATGAAGAAGCTGAAACCTGTGCATCTTAAGTTCTAGGCTTAGCCCTTGTGCTTGAGAGCCCGAGCCATTTCTCGGCTGGCGTCTTTCTTCTTCGACGACTCTCGTTTATCAAAATGCTTCTTGCCTTTACCAAGACCGATTTCGACTTTGATATAGCGCCCCTTAAAGTAGATCTTTAGGGGAACAATGCTAAAGCCCTTTTCATTTACCGAACGGCTAAGCTTAATAAGCTCTCGCTTATTAAGGAGCAAACGTCGGGGTCTGGTTTCATCGTGATTCATGCGGTTGCCGAACTCGTAGTGCCCAATATGACAATCTTTTAGAATCGCCTCACCGCTGTCGATATCAACCCAGCCTTCTCCTAAATTGACCTTTGTCGCTCGGAGGGCTTTGACTTCTGTGCCCTGTAATTCAATCCCGGCTTCGAGTTTTTCGCCAATCTCGAAGTTGTGGAAAGCTTTACGGTTCTTGCTTATGATTTTAATTCCCATGGTGCCTTTAGTGTGATAACGTCCCGCGCTGCGTTAATTTGAAATGGTTGATGGTGGATCAATGCCTCCCACAAAACCCAAAATAGATCGAAGCTCCGGTGAATTCAGACCCTTAGGTCCCCCTGTCAAAGAGGATCATGTGGGGCTTCGAGCTGACGGCTATCTTTCCACACATTTTCCATTTTATTCAAGGGCTACTTGGCAAAAGCGAATGCGGAATGGCCTGGTGATTGTGGATGGCAGACCTATAAAAGCGTCATATAGGCTTAGTGAGGGGCAGATTATCCAGATTTATCATCCTCAGGTAGCCGAACCCGATGTGGACCGGGATATTTATCCACTGTGGAAGCAAGGCTCGGTGATGGCTGTCTATAAACCCGGTAACTTGCCAATGCATGAGAATGGCCCCTACCGCAAAAATACCTTTGCCTACTTTGTGAAGCAAGACTTAGGCGACCAGTGGGCAGCTGTGCATCGCCTTGATCGCGAGACGAGCGGTATCGTGCTTTGTGGTTCAAGCCTTGAAGTTCGCCATGAACTCTCAAGGTCTCTAGCTGATCGGGTCTTAGAAAAGGAATATCTCGCCATTGCCCGAGGTGAGCCTAAGAAAGATGCCTGGGTGGAGTCTGGACCTATTGCTGATCTAGATAGCAGTGAGATTCGCATTAAAAAATGGGTTCTACCTCACGGCTTGCCTTCGGAAACTCACTTCAAAGTTCTCGATACCAAAGGTGAGTATGTCTTGCTTCGCGCCAGGCCAAAGACGGGGCGTACCAACCAGATTCGGATTCATGCCGCGTACAACGGTCTGCCACTGGTCGGTGATATGTTATATCATCCCGATGAAGATGTTTTTCTGGAGTGGTTTGAACACGGCCGCAAAACAGATCGCGTCATCGAGCAGATAGGCTTTCGTCGCTGCTTATTACACGCTGCATCCCTGACCTTCCTCCATCCTGAGACCAATCAGGAAGTCACTGTACGTTGCCCGATGCCTGAAGATATGCAAAAATTTTGGGATACTCTGCCTAAAAACTAAGATTTTCTGGCAAAACCCTGTTTGGCCCCTTGTTTAAATTCGTCATAAAATAAACAGGTGTTAGAATTTCAGACATCCGTATATTTGGTAAGATTTTCGAATTTTTGCTCTTAGTATCCGAAGATGACGAAGTTTTTTCAAGTCGTGAAGGTATGAGTATCGGGCACAGGGATTGCAACTCTTTTAACTGTGACGTTAGAAGAAATAGGGAGGTTTAAAATGTGGTTCAAGCGAGCGATAGGACTGGCGAGTTTATGTCTGGCACTCAATGCCTGCGTGACTCCAATTGAAACAAAACCCCGGGGTTACGCTAAGGCTGACACCATCGGCAAAGATGTGGAAAAGCCTTTAGAGAAGAAGGAGCTCCTTTCAAGTTTGTCGAGGAGCTACCTCCATGAAAGTGGTATCTACCAGTCACTTTATATAGAAGCCATGCTAAAAACTCCCGTGCTTGAGTATCAAAAGCTGAAACAGGAAGCCACGGCTCAAAAATGGACTGATGAGCAAATCAAGGAAAAGCTCGGTGGGGTTAAAAAATCCTACAAAAAGAAGGTGTGTTTCGACCTTTTAATCAAGAGCAATGACAAGGCCGCGACTGATCCAAAAACTTGGAAGATTACCTTGAAGCAAGGCAAGAATAAGGCAACTAGACGTAAGATTGCCGAATTTAAAGAACAGACACCTAATAGTGTATTTGCTTCAGTCGATCGAACTTTTGATCATGTGAAGAATGATATGCAGTTCTTTCTTGAAACTGAGCTTTGCTTTAAAAAGAAGTCCGAATTTGACGACGAGCTGGTTCTGAAGGTGATGCCTAAATTCAACGATGAAGTTGATGAAGTTGTTCTTTCTTGGTGGTTTGAGTAGGCTCAAATGTGAGCCCTCGCAATCACTAAAAATCTGAGGTGATGTCTTTTGCCTCACGAGCTGATCGCCGGTTGCGTATCTCTCGCTCGGCTTTAAGCTCTTCTAGCTCTGCCTCCATTTTTCGCAAACGTGATAGAACATCAGGAAGTTGCTTGAATCCGACTGCTTGTCGACGCCAATCCTTAATCGGGCTGATTGGCATTCCCATATAGGTTCCCGACTTGGAATGAGAGTTCGTCAGCCCAGCACGTGGCCCTAGCGTGATATGGGAGCCAACTTCAAGGCTCGGGCCGATCGCACTTTGACCAGCCATGATAATATTATCCCCCACTTTAGTGCTGCCAGCGATTTCTGTTTGACCACACAACATTCCGTATTTCCCTAGCTTTACCCCATGGGCTATATGGACCTGGGAATCCAGCTTGGTGCCATTGTCGATAGTAGTATCTTCAAAAGCCCCCCGGTCAACCGTGCTCGTTGAGCCGATCTCTACGTCGTCACCTATCACAACTTTGCCAATCTGTGGGATCTTTTCTAGTGGGCCACCTGTAGGAGCGAAGCCAAAGCCATCGCCACCGATCACTGCGTTGGGATGTAAGATGCAATCCTTACCCAGGCGGCATTCTTCGAGTACCACGGCCCCAGGATATAGGATCGTGCGGTCGCCGACGTAAGCATCCTTGCCTACAAAAGCGCCAGGATAAATCACTGCTTCAGCGCCAATGGTGGCTCCCTGATCGATATAGGTGAAGGGGTATAGTGTTGCGCTCTCATCTACCTTTGCGGTTGGGTGCACAAAAGCCATGGAGCTTTGTTGGTCATAGGAGTGACTCCTTTGGTAGTAGGCTTGGGAAACGATGGCCATGGCCGCATAAGGATTGGGGTGAATCAACTGTGTGAGGGGGAGGCTGGGATCTTCTTTTGCCAAAATCACAGCACAGGCCTTAGTATTTTTGAGGTACTTGAGATATTTGGTGTTGGTGAGGAAGCTAATGTCCTGCTCACCTGCAAACTCAAGCGCCTTGATGTCGAGGACTTCAAAGTCATCTGCAATCATCTGGTTTTTGATCGTGGCTTTGATATGACTAGCAATTTCTATGAGCTTCATATTTCTGATCCTTGTAGAACTGTTGTGTTGATTGGAGTGCTGGTTTCTTTTTTTGGAGTTTTTTCCAGGGCAAGCGCCTCATCGAAACTCATCCAAGATAGATCGGGGTTAGCTCGATTGCGTGATGTTATAAAGTGACACTTGCTTGTGACGGCTTTGATGTGCTCCAAGTTTAAGGTGTACTCCCTTACATCATCGGGGTAACTAGATTTCAACGCCATATGGGCCTTTCGAAGGTGGTAGTGTGGAATGCCGACGCACACATGATGGGGTACATGCCAGTTGATGTCGTGTATCAGGGACTCCAAGACCCTGGGGTAGCCTACGTGCAGTGTTCCTTGCAATTGAGCTTTGGCTGCATCCCACTCATGCCGGCCTAAGAACTTCACATCGGGGGCTGTGTGATGAAAATAAGTTAAGGTGCTTAGCAGAAAGTGGAATACGAGGTTGGGAATGATGAATAAACAAATAAATCCGTAGAAGCCAGCCAGATAAAACGATAGGACTACGTATATCAGTACCGTTAAGAACGTAAGCCGCAGGGAAAACTTAACCTGTTGCTTTTCAATGTCTGAGTAAAGTGGGGATGAGTCGGCTTTGAGGCCATCTTTGATCAATTGATATGTCGTATACAGGGAACCCATGAAGAAAAAGCCAGATCTGATCTTCTTGTAAATGTATTTTTGGTTCTTTGGCATCCTCTTCCACAGTTTGTAAGTTGTCGGGCGCCAAGCGGTGTCCTTATCGATGTGGCTGCTGTGGCGATGATGTTTGTCGTGATCCAAGCGCCAGATATGAAAAGGCCAGAATACTGGGCTTGTGGTGATGTGACCTATGACGTTATTAAGCCGGGTGGATTTACAGAAAGATCGATGACCGGCGTCGTGACCAATAACAAAAAGCCCCCCTAAGCCACAACCCATGAGAATGGCGATTACGGGACCCAAGATCCACGAGTCGACCCAAACAATAAGAGCAGCGGTAGCAACAACGATCCCTAGATCACGAGCTACATACAAGAGAGATTTTCCGAGTTGTGGTTGGAAACATTCTTTTGGAATCGTTCGTATGATCTGCGGCAGTGAATCGGAGAATTCCCTATCTACAGTGGTTCCAGGCATCTTCCTTGACTTCCTTCTAATTGTTGATTCGATGTGTTTTATGACGACTGCAACTTGACAAGTGCGAGAGCTTTTTGAAACGGGGAGCTATTCATGAACAATCATTTTACATCTTTTCAGTGCAGAGCTCCAATAGTCCTAATTCCAATGAACTGTCATTAAAGATAGCACAAATTAACTCAAACCTAATGCTGAAGCAAGCGTCCACCCCATAGAGCAGTGGTTGCGGGCCTTCTAAACCATGAAAAAAATTACGCTAGTAATTATAACTATGTACCAAAATCATGGCATGCCACTCTTAAAACCTGCCGATACGATTTCCAGTCGTGTAACGTCGTTGGCAAGGTTCTATGATATATCGCATGGCTTGCCTAGTATTATTGCTAGCATTCACAAATTCTTTGCATAGTCAAATCGATCCTGCTTTAGAACTGGGTCGATGGGAGCAGCAGTTTGCTGTGATTCGCCAGCACATGGAAACCTTGAAACAGCGCCTGGCAGTGATTCGGGGAGTCGATCCAAAACTCCAGATGTTACGTCCCAACAAGCCAATTGGTAGGACACCTCTCTATAGCCGCGTGGTTTATACCTTCAACCCGGTGGGACCCAGGTTCAGAAGCAATCTTGTGAAGGATCTAAGGCAGTCTTGCCGCAAGCATGGCATTCGCCAGATTGTCTATGCTCAAGGTAAGAAAGTACTGCGTTTCAACAATCCTTCATTTTCGTCATTCAAAGGGGTGCCAGAAACCGTACTTTTTGCAGCAAAAGCGATAAGTCAGGCAAACTATCGAGGATTTGAATTGGATACGATTCTGCAAGATACCTCAGGCCGCTACTGGGCCATCACAGTGACCAATAACTTCAATCGTATTGAGGTAAAAGCAGTCAGAAACCCGAAGCTGTTTCGAGGTCGGAATTTTAAGTCAATAGGAGCAGGAAAAGCCTATATTGAAGACACCTATCGTGGAATTCGCCTGAAAGAGACAACCAGCCGTTGGAATATCTTTCAGCTCCAAAGCCTAGATCTTGCGCTATCGAAGCTTTCTCCCGGAGAGCTTCGAAACTTGCAGGGTCTTGTCTTTGAACGGGTGAAGTCAGTAGCCGAAAGAGATCCTCGTCGTGCTGCGATCTATAAGCGATTCAATAACATTGCTGTGATTCGGGTCGGAGACAATGCAGTGGAACGAAAAAGCAGCTTTATAGGTGAGCCGGAAAGCCCTATTCTGCTCTCTAGTATGGTCTTTCTTCATGAAATAGCCCATGCTATCGCCAGTCGCTATATTTTAGAAAGCCATGAAGTATTCATTCGGTGGCAGCAGCAGAGAAAGATATTTGATGTGATCAAGGGGCGCCTCAGCAATCAACAAGTCGATCTTCTTCGCACTGTGAATCCCTTTGATCTTGTGAGTCAGCAGGAGTTTAGTCAGTTTAGTGAAAGAAACCCAATTTTAGCGAAGTACGCGAGCATTCCTGATGTGAGCAATGGCCCAACGCGCTATGGTAGAGTGTCGATTTCCGAGTCATTTGCGGAGAGCTTTGCCCTCTATCACCTCGACCCCAAGGCCCTGATAAGGGTGTCACCTGGGGCCTACAAATTCTTCGAGAGCCAAGGTCATTTGATCATGGAAGCCAAATGACGGGTAAGGATGTCAATGTCTAAATAGACCACTTGTCTGATAGGTATTGCTCAACATGCTGGCGCTCACTGCTGCTAAGCACATCTTCAAAAACCAAGGCTTCGTAGATAATGCCGTTATAGTCATAGGCGTTGTTAGGGGTTGCGCTTTTAACAGAAAATCCACCAAGTATAACACCGGAGAGGGTTTCTGTGCTTAGGCTTGCTGAGGAAGAACTTTGCTCAGATGTGATGGCTTCGCCGTTGACATGGAAGCTAGCATCCAAGACATCCGAATTAGCGGCAGAGGATAATGAAAGTACGGAAGGTTTACTTGTATCCATCTCATGATTCATAACACGATTGCCCGAGACTCTAAGCGCTAGTCCGTTACTACCACCAGGGCTCTCCATGAAGATACCGTAACCGGTACCATTGGTGCTTTCGTTACCTGATAAAGCGAAGGCACAATTGGTCGTGCCGCTACCGAGAGAGTAAGGTCTTGCCACTATGAATACGTGTCGAGCGACACTCCCAGAAATCACAGCCGATCCTCGAAGATACTTACTGCCGAGAGAGAAGTCGATGCCAGGGCGACCATCGCCATCGTCGCTCAAGAAGAATGGCTCTTCGCCAGACGCTGCGGACACGGAATAGCTATTTAGTGATCGATCGTTCCATGTGTTTACGGAAGTGCCTGTCAGGTCCAGTGAGTTTGATTGCATTGCATCGAGCCAGAGACGGGTGCTGTTAGGAACGACAAGGCTTGCGGAACCGTCGATACTCAGACTCCCCGATGATAGCGAACCTCCCGGGCCATCTAAGCTACCTGATGTGAGGTCGATGGAACCAACGCTTATGCCGTCTACGTCCATGTCATCACTTTCAACATCATAAGCAAAGGTGATCGTATCTGTGCCATCTCCTGCGTTGTAGAGGGCATAGACAGTACGATCGCCGATCGTAATTGGAATCCTGGGTGAATCATTGATAGTGATATCGTAGTCAAAATTAAGAGTGATGATAATTTGATCCTGGCTTGAGGTCATGCGATGGACACCTGGGCTGATACTGGCGGAAATAATAGTCGGGGGATAAAAGGTGGCAGTCGTTGCAGTTACCACCACATTGTTGCTATCAATGCGACCACTGGTATCCAAAATACGAACCTTGAATGAGTAGGAGGTGTTTGGGCTTAGACCAGTAACTACGTAGCTACTCTGGTTACTTTCAGCCACGTCAATAACAGAGTCTTGGCCATCTGTGCTTTGAATAATTATATATCGCGATACATCAGCAACTTGGTCCCAATGGATTTCAAGGGACACCCCAGAGACAACATCGATGGCACTGAGTCCAGGGAAGTCCACATCGCTTTCTACATCTGAGCTTGTATCGCTCATCATGTCTTCAAGAGCTGCGATTTCTTCTGGTGTTATGTTAGCTTTGCTTGCAGGCTCGCCTTGGGCACCGGTCTGATTTTCTTCGATGTCATTCGTATCAGCGACTGTGGTGGTCGGAGTCTCATCCACACTATCACCCGACTTTTTTGAGCAGGATGCGACGACCAAAGTCATGCAACACAGAAATACGGTGGTTATGAGATTCAAAACAATTTCTCCCGGATTGTGTAATGTCTCTATCGGGATCATCGCTCCAAACTCTAAAGTAAGAATTCAAATCCCCAAAAAAAGATCTGTTTTCAGTATGTTCCAAAAATAGTCTGTCCTAGTAATTAATGGCTAACCTAGGAAGGCTAAAGTCAAAAATTTCAATTTGGTAAAGCTTACGGATTGAGCCTACTGATTGGCTCAGCCATTCGTGACATTAGCCTGGAAAGTTGATGGAAGGCAGAATCTTGTTCCAAGAAGACGGTTAATTAGAAAGAAAAATTCAAATTTTTTTGGGTACTCTGGGAGGCCTGCCTCATTTAAAAACGTTAAAAATAGTTCTATTCTAGTCCAAAAATATCGAACTAATTTTTAATGAAAGTAGCCACACTGCTTTAGTCTATTAGAAAATCTGCAAGATTATGGCCACTTAGTTAAGGAACCCTTTTAGGTTTGTTAACCGCAATAAGCTTGCAATCCTCGGTATCAATTCATGCAGTGTCAGGTGCTTGAAAGAATGCAGTGCTTTAATAGTTCGCTACTTTTGATCTCCAACAGCAAGGTGTTCGAACGTTGCAATGGGAGGGAAAAAATAGTGATAAAAAGTGCATTTTGATAGAGGTTTATGGATCAAGGGCTCTCTATTGCAGCGTAGAGATGCCTTGGCTCTCAGATTCTAGATACGAGACTTGATCGTCGATTGTTCTATCAGGGCATCAGAAACGTTTTTCTCAACAACTAAGGAATCTATATGAAGTTCATTCCAAAGAAGTCTCAACGGCAGATTGTTGCATCTATAGTTGCGAGTGCAAGCTTAGGCTCATCAGTGAGCTATGGAATTCCATCGAATTCAAATCAAGTAAGCATTCTCAGTACACTCCAAGCTAAGGCAAGAGCCGAAAGCGAAGTCCTGAAGGGGGTCGCTATATTCTCTGATAGCGAAGTGGACCAAACTATCTATGTGAGTCCAGCTAATAAACGAAGGGTTGGATCACTCTTCCAGCTAACAGACGCGCCGAACTGTAATGCTTATGAAGCCTCGTTTAGGACAACCTATGTTTATCCCAGCAACATAGACAACATCTCATCGGAAGAGCTTAAAACCTATGCTCAATCTCCTTTCTCACCATACTTTGATATGAAGTACGGTAACTATGTGCGCTATCAGACGATTCTGGATAGGTTGGCTAATACTCTAGTAGAAGCTAGCGAGACAGATCTATCTGATCCAACCTTTTCAATAAAGATTAACAACATTACAGCACTTTCAAACCTGTTCGCGACGTTTAATGAAACGGCTGCCAAAACATTCAAGGTTGCAAAACTTGATACTGATACTCAATCGAATAAAGTCGTTGGTAAAGGTAATGCAGCCTGGACCGTTTGGGGAAATGAGGAGGCAGAGCTACAAAATGTAGTGAACGCCCTTGGATCAAGAAATATTGACTATCGAAACCTCAATGTGAGACGGCTACCGATTTTTGATATTCGTTCTCAGATTTCATTTTCCTTAGAGCGTCAGCCTGAACAGACATTGAACCCGCTAGGAGACTTAGTTGACAACACTGTCCCAAATCCAAGTCCCGCTCCAGATACTCTTCCGCCTGAAAGTCCTGTGCCACTGCCAAGCAATTCAGTTCCCCTGCCTACTATAGAGACTGGAACTTTTGGTGGTGCGCCTCTAAATGAAAACCTAACTGATGATGCAACTGTCAGCTCAGCACTTACAGCGAAGGACCCTCAAACGGGCGAAGACATGGCTGTTAAGGTAAAAACTAATACTCCTAAGAACAATGGAGCGGGAGTTATTTCCATTCCCATTTCTCAAGGGGCATTGTGTGCCATCCCAGCATTAAGAACAGCCTTGGTCTCAGTGCCTAAGTATGGCCCAGTGCAGTCATCTGTCCAACCCCTCGTATTCAGCGACTTCACGCGCCGTAACACAAGCCTTCTGGCTCAGACGGTTGCATTAAACTATTCCTACTACCTAAGAACTGAGCCTACAAAGGTGTCGTGCACTTTGGACGGTGCGAAGTTCCAAAGCTTCTTGTCGACCAAGAAGAACAGTGGTTTTCTATTCTGGAGGAAAAAGAAGTCATCTGAAACCTTTACTGATATCCAAAAGGCCGGTATTTCTTGTACAGTGTTTGAAAGTCCAGGCAATGGTATCAATGTTGAGGACCTTCGGCAGAAATTCTCTCAAGAGATCGCAGCTGAGTACTTGACGCAAATCTCTGGTTTCTCTTACAAAGTAGATACCTCTCCAGCGGTACTTCCTACCGAGCACCAACGATTCTTCAATGATGCTGGTAGCGCTATGAAAGGCCTATGTGGAACCAATCCATATTGTCAAATTGGAGCGATTGCAATCCAAAATGCTCCGCAGCTCTTCGGATCAACGAGTGCCGGACGGAATGTTACTGTAAATCGTGACTTTAAGTTCTACCGCAATTACGACTACACAGGCTTCACGGTGGAGCCAAGCTCTAGTACCATTGAAATATTTTTTGAATAGTTTTCAAACTGGGCCTTGACAAAGGCCCAGATGTTATAGGATCGAACCATGAAGAAAGTTTATGCAAGCCTAGGCATGATAGGGCTCGTCTCTTTAATGTCTTTTCATATTTGGTTTAGTGATTCAGAGGAGCTGGAATCAAAGAAAGATATTGCAGAGACTATCTCAGAAGCCAGTAAAAATGTGCCAGAACTTAAGCAAGTTGTTGAAACTATCGACAAGAATCGACTTAACAAAATTATGGAGCAGGCAAAGCAGCAAGAGCTCCCTCAGGACTACCAAGCTATCATAGATGACTTCAAAGTTAAGGTTTCAAAGCAAGCGAGAGAGCTAGAGTCTCGTCAAAATGAAGTGATCGAACTTGTCCAAGATATGAGGGACATCAGCGACAAACTGCAGCAGCTTGCGATGGAGGAAAATGAGCAAGACTATCTAGTTTTAGATCAGAAATATAAAGAGTTAGAGGAGCAAGTCGTACTCTACAAGGAGAAGATGAACGAAGCCTATATCGCTTACATGAAGGCGCAAGATGAACATGGTAGTGAAGCATACGAAAAACTAGTTGAACTCATGGAGTCACAATGAAAAATCTATTCTATACCTTGGGGCTGCTGGCAATATCCCCAACGGTTTTTGGCTCATCGAGCCCTGAAAGGTCTCATATTAACACCCAGGAGTGTGTTGATTTTGCAAAGTTTGTTAGACCTTCCATAAACCCCCAACTTCTATCAAGTCGATACGACTTTTTTAGAGACAATGGTGACTCGTGGAATTTCAAGGGGCAAGGTTTCGAGCTGGATCTATCTTCCAGAGATAAGCTCTCCGCTTCGTTTGAAATCATTAGCCCGACCAATAAGAAACTTGAAACTGTTCAAGTTGAATGTGACATTCCAAAATCTTTTACAATTGCTTTAGAAGCTAGAGTTGGTTTAAAGGTGCCTCACGCGGTAAAAGACTATTTTATCCGTGGAACAGAGGAGTCGCGCGCTGGAGTCTATTCCAATATTGCTGGTCGCAAGGCTTTCTTTTGGTTCTTGGAGGAAATTCCAGGGGTGCCACCATCATACGATAGGCATGAAATTGCCCGGTTAGGATTGAACAACGATAACACCGAGATTTTAGATAGGAAACTTGGAGATACGCAAAACATCCAAGCTCTAGCACTGTCCATTGAGAATCCAGGCGATGCCTCTGGCCTGAAACCGTGGATAAAAATTCAGAGCACCAATGACCAAGGGAATTTTGAGAGCTTCATCATCAATGCAGATGTAGATTTTTCACGAGAGTTAAAGCCTGTCGATCTATTCAGCATGTTCGATATTGCCAATGTTGACTCCACTCAATACCTAGTGGCTCGCAATAGTCAGCTGGTTGATAGCTGCAATGATCTATCAGCCACCTGTATAAAAGCGAAACGATATATTCCCGACTTAGCAATTCGATCGTATGTGAGCCAAGGGCAATTTGTCGCTCGAATGGTTTTACGAACGGGCCCGTTTAGCTACTACCTTAATAGATACGAATTCTCTGAAAATCGAGTTGAGATTCTTTCATCGGAATTTGGTTCATCACTGACAGAATTGGGCCTTCCTTGGCTAGAAGCAAGATCTGGTCGATAGGAGAACGCATCATGAAAAGACTTATCAGTGCTGCCCTGTGCTTTGGTGTTGCGGGCCAAGTGATGGCTTACGACTATGATTCTTACGCTCGAAAAGTTGAAAAAGAGATCGAAGAACTTCGATCGAGACTAATTAGAGGTATCGCTGATGATCGGAAAAAAGCTTTAGAAGCTCTTTTTAGTGGTCCTATCGAAGTGGATGTCTTTAAGGTTCTGCCTTCAGACATTTTAGAGCCAATCTACCATACTGGCCGTGCAAAGGTGGACTCCCTTCCAGGCTCTGCACCACTAAATTGCGATCGTCTTTATAACATCTACGAAAGCATTCCATCTCTTAGAAAGGAAGCTGAGCAACTCGATGTTGAGTTGATTAGTATTCTTGAAAGCAGTGATGGGGAATACACAGATAGACAATGGCAACGAGTTCTTCAGATTCAGGACAGAATTCGAGTGATCAATGAGGATATGAACGAGATTTCATCTCCGCTTTGGCAAAGTAAAGATCGCCTTGTCACTTATCTTTGGAATGTCTACGAGAAGGAGGTGGACGGAGTTCCCAATACGCTTTACCAAAACTTTGATGTTCAGCAAGTTAAGTCTGTGATCGCCAAAGACTTTGGACAAGTGCTTTTAAGAGAAGGTACCTGGAATGATGAGGTAGGGTCCGAACAAAGTGAGCTGCTTCCAAGTATTGTTCAGGACTTTCGTTTTGCTGGAGATGGGCTGATTATGGGCCAAAGGTTGATCAATGGCTTTGAATACTGTGTCGACCATCGAGTACGCATTCCTAGTTTTTTCACCATTGAATATAGAGATAGTTCTAACAAAGATCGCTACGATGTATTTTATATCAATTTTGAACAAGGAAAGGATCTCGTTCTATGAAATTTAAATCGCTCATTAAGGCTGCTAGCCTAAGTTTTTTAGTTTCCTCTGGTGCTTATGCTCAGTTTGGAGGTCTATTTGATCCCATCGGTAGTATGGTTCTAGTTATCGACACTTCGGGAAGCATGTCTGGAGAAAAGATCAAAGCTGCTAAACAAGCAGCTTCTGCCACAGCAATTCAAGCGATTCTATCCGGAGTCGAAGTATCAGTAAAAACATTTTCTGGGTCATCCTGCTCAAGGCCAATCACTAGAAGCCTTGACTTTACAATGAATATTGAAGAAATTGGCAACTTCATTGAGACGATTACAGCGTCCGGCGGGACTCCTTTAGGTGGTGCGATTCGAGACGCAAACCTATTTATGCAAAGATACAAAAATAGTCCATCAGCAATGGCTGTTGTACTCTCTGACGGCGACGATACAGCCTGTGGAAGTGTTCGTAATATGATCGATCAAGCAGATCGAAATGCGATTGATGGACTATATGAGTTCAATCCGGTTGGCTTTCAGTTGAGCCAATCTTCGCAGGCTTCTAAAGATCTCCGCTATTTGGCTGATAAATCGGGAGGGGACTTATACTTTGCCGAGCAGCCTGCTTCGCTCCAGGGCATCTATAGCTCAATCTATCAGGACTGGTTTCCGAGGGCAGTGGAAATTACCTGTAAAGTTAGACCAAACAACCCATATTGTGAAACGGATACTGATCCATGTGAGGATGATCCAGATTTCTGTGCTCCTGATCCCTGCACAATAAATCCTCGCCTATGTTCTATTGGAAACTAATCTTGCTGTAACTGACTCACTGGAGTTCATCTCTAGTGAGTTTTTCTAAATTAAGGTGATTATGCTAAAGCACATTCTATTTATATCTCTTACGTTCTTCACTAGTAAATTGCTTGCTGTTCAGGCTAATGATCTTATCTATGGTCAGGACAGACGAATCGTACTATTGGCTACGGAAGACCCTCTTGCCTACTATACGATCCCTCAAGAATGGTCTCTCTATAAAAATCAAGCATATATAGTTAAAGAGACCAATGATTCCTATCTTCTTCGCTTCATCTTAGCTCCAAATTATGCGAAGTCGATTCCTCAGATTCGAAATATCAGAAGGAATAATCCAGCATCCTTCTTCCTGCCTATTCCCATACAAGAGCTTAACTCTGATGTGGTGATTTCAGACAGCATCGGAACTGTCAATCTAAACCTAACTCCCAGCTCAAAGAGCCCCAACATCGACTTATTCTATTACAATCTTCGATTAAATAGGAACCAGTATGAGATCGTCAAAGCAATCAGCGGAGAGGCAGAAATTATCACAGGGTCGGTTCGCTATTTGATCGATTTCAACGGTGATACCATTCCCATTTCAGTACCTCTATTTTTGCAGCTACCAAGCAATATGTTCTTAGATGACACTCCTCCAACAGGATTTGATTCTAGCTGGTATCGGGCTTTCTTTGAAAGAACGACTTTTCACGAAACCGGTAAATTAGATGGCAGCTTTGAAGTTGACGCACTGTTTTTCAAGATTGATGTCGAGATAGAAGATAGTGAATACACGGTCAAGATTGATGAGAAGAGTACTCGGTTTAATGAGAATGGCGATAATATAGAGTTTTCGGCTAAGAGTGATGCTAACCTCTTCGGAAGTCTGAGCTTTCGAATAGCCCCTTTCGGGCTTGATCTGAAAGTTGATTTTGAAGCGAATTTGGAGGGAGTTTTTTCCCAGACCTTGAAAGAGGTATCAGATGTGTCGGTAGATTTCACCTCGATTGAAATCGATGATACAGGCTCTTTGTCGTCAGGAGTTGTTAATGCTCTTGAGGGCTATCTCAATGGCTCAGATTGGAGAGTGGAGATAGAAGAGGAGGTCAATGAAAAGTTGGCCGATTTCCTAAACTCTGGATTTATTTCTTTCGAAGACTTATAGAGAAAGAGTCCTTTCACTTTCAAGAGTGATCGGGCATAGAAATTTATTCTTAGATTCTTATATAGGCTATTGAGGGACTCTTATGAAGGTATCTTTCAAAGTAGCAGATAGCTGGCTACAAACCCTGGTATGCATTGTTTTATGTTTTGGTTCTATATTGTCGTGCTCGTCAGACGACGATCCCGCTGAACCAAGGCCAGAAAGTCCTCCAAATGTTGATCCGCAAACTCCAGAAGGCCCTGGACCGGGTCAACAAATAAGGTTAACACGCAAAGATTGCCTGGACTTGTCTCATATATTTTCCAAGGAGGGTGTTGAAGAACTTGAAAAGAGGTATCAAGATCAAAAGGGTCCTAATAGTCTGACCTATAGGTTCTCTTTTACTGTCAATGATGATTCTACTCAAACAAGCGAATGCTATTTTCAACTCTGAAAAACAAGATTCAAAGCTTCAAAGGGCATAGTCCCTTTGAAGCTTACCCTTAGGTACAAAATTATATTTTCCGCCTAGCTTAATCGAACTAGCTAAGATACAAGCCTTCCCCCCAAAATCTAAATATCAGCTCCGATTTTAAATCTATCAAATATCGAGAGCATCAAAACGATGCTGGAAAGCTTACAAAATCCATAACTTTGCAGATGTCGGAAAGAGTCTTTGACAATTACTCGGAAGTAAATGCCTAGAATAGGGGAAGGAGACGATCCATAAGATGTGGAGGCAGTTGAATGTTGATGTCTGCAGTAGGTTATTTTATGAGTTATCAATCTGAACAGTTTCAAGAAGTCTTCAGTTTAAATCCTTATCCCACGATCATAGTAGGGTATAATGGCATTATCTTAGGATCTAATCCATCAGCCCAGGAAATTATGAAAGTTTGGGGTTGCCAGCAGGGTGATCGGGCTCCCGACAGCCTAAAAGACAAAATAGAAGTCATGATTAGTTGTCAAGAAAGGCAATCTGTTAACCTAAAGATAGGCAGAAAGACTTTCAATTTTGAATTGGTTCCTTTCCATCGCAGTCGAGCTATCTACATTTATGGAATGGAAACGACAGAGTCTGATGCGGCTCGTATCGCGCTGGACTACGAAACGGCATCTCGGCAATATATGGAGAGTGTGTTCAATACGATCTCAGATTTGGTTTTCATTATTAACAAAGAAGGTTTTATTAAACGGATTAATCGTTCGGTAGAAGAATTTTTCCGGATAGATGGCAACCTAGCCTTTGGAAATGAAGTCTATAATCTCTTGAAATTTGAGGAAGATCTAACGAAGTCAGAATTCTATGAAAAGGCCCTGGTCAACGACAAGAAAGCGAGCTACTGGGAAGCGAGTATTTTCAGCTACGAATGGATGCAGTACGTTCCATTTCTTTTTTCGAGCTTTAAGCTTGAAAGTAGCGATGGCGATATTGTCTTACTTGCGAGAAATATCAGTGAGAGACGACGACATACTTTGGCAGTGGAGAAAGCAAGAGCAAAAGCAGAAAAAGCTAATGAGATGAAAAGCACCTTTCTGGCTAATATGAGCCATGAAATAAGAACTCCTCTTAACTGTATTATTGGTATGACAAGCGTATTGCAAGATGAAAGCATGACCGAGGAACATCATAGATATGTAAACTCCATACACTCATCATCACAATCTTTGCTAGCATTGGTGAATGACATACTCGACATCTCTAGAATCGAGGCGGGTGAGATTACACTCGAACTTAGTGAGTTTAGTTTGAATGACATCATTGAAGATATGAAGAGTATTTTCGTTCAGCAGGCCCTCGCCAAGAATATCAGGTTCGCAGTGGAAAGCTCATCCTGCGAAGTAGATCATGTTCTGGGAGACGCATTCCGATTAAAGCAAGTGCTCATTAATATTATTGGAAATGCCATGAAGTTTACTGAGGAGGGTAGCATTCGCCTGCTAATTGGTAGTCATCAACGGGATGATGGCAAGTGGTTGGTCAATTTTTCAGTAAGAGACACGGGCATTGGAATCAAACCAGAAGATCAAGATCGCTTGTTTCAGCGCTTTGGTCAGGGCGATTCATCAAGCATTCGCAAGTATGGCGGTACTGGACTTGGTTTGGCAATATGTAAGCACTTATGCGAGTTGATGGGGGGAAGAATCCAAGTTCAGTCGGAACTGGGCAAGGGCTCGGAATTCTCTTTTGTAATTGTGGTTGAGGAGACGTCTCATACTACTTTGCAAGCTGTGGGAGATCCACGCCCCGCAGTATGCCACAAGGATGTTGAATGGCAGAAGTATCGAGTTTTGGTTGCCGAAGACAACACGGCGAATCAAGAGCTATTGAAAGTCATTTTTAAGTCGTTTTCTCTGAGTTTTGAAATAGCCAACGATGGTCAAGAAGCAATCGATGCTTTGGAACGTGAGTCATTCGATCTAATCTGTATGGATTGTCAGATGCCTAACATGGGGGGCATTGAAGCTACAAGAATCATCAGGAGCCATGAAACCTGGGCAAATATTCCTATTCTCGCTATGACAGCGAATGCGACGAGGCAGTCAATATCGGAGTGCTATGCAGCAGGAATGAATGATTATCTCGCGAAACCAATGGATAAGACACAGATTCAGAATCTTCTTACACGATGGCTAAACTCTGTGGAGGTTTGTGATATCGAACATCAGGTCGGCCAAGAATCGAGTCTGAAGAATGGCCAAGAATCCGAGGTAGAATCTAGTGTATTAGATATAATCAGAACATTAGATGCCAGTGAGGACAAGGTCCTAGAAACGATTAATGAAACGATGATCAAATCTCTTATGGCTTATGGAGAGCAGTTTCTTGTCAGCCAATTATACAATTTCAATCTTGCTCTGAGCAAATTTGAGTCTGATCTAAAAAAGAATGGAGACAGTCCCTCTGATCTCATAGCTCTACAAAAACACAGCCACAAATTTCGAACCAATTGTGGAATCATCGGAGCGGAAAAGATGGACCAGATTTGCTCCAGAATTGAAAACTGCGAACATGTCGACGAACTATCGAATTTGAGAGAGGACTTTCAAGCTGAGAGTGACAAGCTCCGTGGAAGTCTGAGAGAGCTTATCACTCTTTAGGGAAATCGTAAGACTGTTACCAGTTTTATTTTAGCTCATGCAAAACATTGACTATGAAACGACCATCTAGAATTCCAGAGATCTTAAGATCCCTAAATAACGGATCGTCTTTGCTAGGGTCTAGAATGAGCCCGACTGGCCGTTGGTAGGGATCCCCGTACTTGCGATAGGTACCGGAAACTTCACGAATCTTGTATGCCGGCCCCCAAAAGCGCCGTTCAGAGACTTGAAACTGTGTTTGCTGATCGGGAAACCAAATGCGATCTACTGGAATTAGCTGCCTTGATTCATGAAGAAAACGAATTTCTCCAATAGGTCGTCCTCCATGGAACACATTGTGAGAATGAGAGATCCAAATTTCGATAGACTTAGAGTTGAGTTTGAAGCCAAGGCAGTCCCAAGGTTCGAAAATGCCAAAAAAGTGGGATACCGCATCCTTGCGTGTGAAGTCTGCATAGCAACCAAAACGGGGTAGATCCCCTAGGGGGTTCTTATTAACAATGAACACATTGTTTTGCCAATGAAGCTCGTTTTGGTTTAGCACTATGCTCTCTACAAAATCGCGAGACATGACTTTGTTCGTGGTATTTGAGTGAGGAATCCCAAAAACGTGACCCCACTCGTGGCTTAGCACGGCATTTAGCTTCGCTTTATCTTGCCAATTGATATGAGCCTTATTATCGTGAAACGAGCCTTGAGGCCTTACATATATGAAGCCTTTGCCTTTCATCAGTTGGGCGTCATAAGATGTGCGAACGGCAATAGAAACGAATTTTTCAGGTGACGACAGATAGTCACGTTGTCGTTCACTAAGCCAGGCAAATTGAAATATAATATCCGGTGAGTGAGCCTCGTTATCGCAGGCAATTTGCTGAATCTCATTTTCTGCAAGGTAATAGCTTTGTTCGGGGTAAGAGCCCAAGCGAAATTGATCCTGCCACCAGAAGTATGATTCTCGGATACTAGTATTTGCCTCATCGTCACTCAAGCCACTCTTGCTCTGCTCGTTGACAATGCAATAGTAAATAGAACCATGTCTTTTTAGGAACCACGGGTTTCGTTCATCTTGTAGTATTTTTCCACCACCACTACTCCAAGAGCCCATAACTTGAGCTGCCAGCAGAGTGGATGATGCTAGGGTTTGATAGAGCATGATTGCCTCCAGAACTTTACTTTTTGTAGCCCGTAGGCTAGGTGTCTTGCTACGAAGTATTAAGACGAGTGATCTAGATGATTAGGGGAACTATGAGCGTGTTTTCAGGTTTTTGCTATCGAAAAATTTTAAAGATGTTAGTGGAGCGAAGCAAACAGAGTTCGCAATCTCTCACGTTTCAGCAGCTAGCGGAATCAGCTCGTATTCCGAAATCCTATCTGTCAAAGGTTATGAATCACAAGGCAGAACTGAGTCATGATCAGCTTTACTTGATTTGTAAACACCTTCCTATTTCGAAGTTCCATAAAGATTACTTACATTTACTTCTGGAGTACGATCGTTCTTCAATAGAAGAACGCCGAAAGGAGTTATTTAAAAAGATTAAGGATCGGCAGAAACAAATGAGGCGAACAGAGGACTATCTGCGCCTCGGCGATGGCCCTCTTGACGAGAAGGATCAAGCCAAATACTACCTTGATCCCATCCACCAGATTGTTCACATCTGCCTTGATATACCTTGGTTTCGCCAAGATTATAGAAGACTGGCAACACATCTTCATTTAAGTTGTGAGCGATTAGATAGGATCATGGATAATCTAGACGAGATGAAGTTGGTGCATGTGGATGGTTGTAAGACAGAATTGCTTGTAAAAAATCTACACCTTTCAAAAAATTCACAATTCTATCGACCTTGGATCAATCAGATTCAACAGCTCAGCAGACATAAGATCCTTTCTCACGACCTAAGTGACAATTATTCATTCTCCGCGATATTCTGTTCTGATGCCAACAGTCAGATAGAAATTCAGGAAAGGTTTTTAGAGTTTTTGAAAGCAACAGAGTCAAAGGTCATCGACGCCAAGCCTGAACGGACCATGCAGATGAATTTTGAGCTATTAACTTGGGCTCAGGAGAGTGGGGGCAGCAAGGATCTCTAAAGCAGTTCTCTAAAAAGGAAAAACTCTTCAAAAAAGTTTCCCACTAAATAATTTACTCTCGCTCCATGGTTCGCTAAACCTAGATCTAAAGATATAGCCTCTCCAATGCCATTGACGTCAACACTATGAGTTTAGGTGACCGATTTTTATCGGAGCATCACCAGGGGATTTTATCTTGCACCGATTTCTTAAATACTTGATGAGGAGCTTTGTATGAAGCTATCCATGATCGCCGCCACCTTGCTATCAGTTTCAACTCTATCAATTGCTCACGAAGCGGGTCTTTCCAGAGAATTCTCGGTAACTGTACCTTATGGGCAAAGTATTGTGGATTATCATCTCGCAGAAGGCGAGGTGATAAATCCCGTTCGTGTTTTGTATAAACGAACACCGAGCTGTCCCTCGATTCCAGCCACAGGTGTAGAGGTGCAGTACGAGGGGGCTGACGAATGGTTGGCTACAGACTATGGATTGGGAGGTTACTACTTTCACACGGATGCGCGAGTTAGTAAGATCCGCTTGAACTTAAGCCAGTATTCCTATCGTTCGGAATACTGCACGATCTTAATCAAGAACCCCAATCCCGATCATACACCCCCGGAGCAAGATCCTAAGCAGGAGATTGCGGGATACGTTGCTGCTCCTTTAGAACGTTGATCCTTTTCTGGACTCTTTGACCCACCCCAGGCAGGTATCCTTTAAGGGGCCGATGCCGTGGCTTGGGGTGGGGGCTTCGAAACTTCCTTGGCTTGCCGCTAGGCTATGAAAGTCAGTATCAGATGAGATTTTACGATCACTTTGAAGGCGCGCTAGACGCAGTTTGCAGTTTTCAAGCAGCGACTGAAAATCAACTATAGCTGATCGAAGACTCTATATTCGATTGAAGACTGTGAAGGGAAAAGTCTTAATGAGAATCTTGCCCCTCAGTAGGAACTTCCATTTCGAAGGAGACAGGCTCGTCGTCAACCGCATCATCGTCTCGATAAATATCATCCTCAGTATCAACAATGCCATCAAGGCCAACAGAAAAAACGATAGGCTTGCCGTTCTCAATCTTATAAACGAACTTGTTGCCAAACGGATCGTACAATGAATCTTCTGTACTATAAGGTCCTCGCCACTTGCGGTGACTTGAATTTAGTAAGACTTCCAAGCCTTCAGGTTCGCGAGGGTAGCGCATCATGTGAACACGATACAGTTCTAAGCCTTTCTCAAGCTTGCCTATGGCAAGTTTGGTGAGGTCTTTGTTGGCTTCTTCCTGGGTGCCTGTCAGGTTGGTTACTAAGAGAGCCATCACTGTTCCCATAAGGGCGATAACAATTAGGATTTCAATGATCGACATTCCTGACTGAGATTTTGATGTTAGTTGTTTGTGGTAGTTCTTTAGGCTCATGAAAGCTCCTGTAACTTATTGATTGCTTTTATTCTTTGATGCGACAACTCAATTGGTTATTTATTGCAGATTGATAGACGAGGCCAATGTAGAACATCTGTTCTCCCAAAAAAATTAGTTTTCCTGGGAACACTTTAGTTGTGAGTTGTGTGTATTTCACCTGGCCCGTTTATGGGCGGGGGAACGCATAATTGGCTGGGAATCGTTTGGGAAATAGGACGGATTAGCAGGGAAGACTTACCTAGGTACCTCCTAGGTAAGTTGATCTATTGAAATGGCAATGCTAGTCGAAACTGGGGCATCCAGAACCTGTTAGCGCCCCACTTGCTATACCTGCGTGATAGCTGATAAGACTTCCAGCGATAACAGCAGGTGTGACAGAGTATTTCGTAGAGCTATAGGCACCTGAGTAAGCACTTTCACCGTCGGCTCTCGCAAGAAGTGGAGCAAATAGAGCGCCACTTGCTGTGGAAGGTACGGTAGAGCCCGCTCCAGTTGTGTATGCCGTTACACAGGGAGTAGCAGCATCGACCGCTGTATTTGCTGTTGTTCCTGCTGCAATTGCTGACTGAGACTCAGTGAGACTCACAAGCTGACCGTTTAGAAAGCTGGAATTGGATACATGGTTTAGGTCGTCAACGATACCGTCGTTATTACTATCACCTCCACCGGTATACACATAGCCATCTGCATCTGATGCGCAGGACTCACTATATGTACCATCGTCATTCGCACATTCGACGTAGAAGTCATCAGAGGCTTGGAAGGCGTAGACAGCATGATTGTAGCCTGGGAGTGCCGTAGTTCCAGCGCTGTTGGAAGCTTCAAGGCCTGTAAGTATATTTTCACGAACGCCATCACCAATTTGAGCTTGGCTGTAGGCAACCACAATGTCATCGATAGGGTGAAGTGTTATAAAAGTTCCAGCTCCGTCACTAGTGGTTTCATTCGCGTCAGTGGCTCCCCAGTTCCTTAATGAAACAGGCATGAATTGCTCCATGAAGGTCATATCCCGGGAAGCAATCTCAGCAGCGATCTGAGCAGTCGTAGCAGTGGAGTCAGCCGATTGATACTGTGAAAAGAAAGCCTTTAGAAGTGCCCATCCCGGTAGTGCATCGAAAACAGTGTTGCTTGTAATTGCTGAGTGTAGTCCCACGCGATTTAAGCCCATTGTCAGAGAGTAATTTGATCCAAGTGTGCCAACAGCAATTGGCAATATGCTTGAAATTGTTAATGTCGAGTTGATTTGTGTTTTGTAAGAAGCAATTGTCGAATTATCGCCAAGTGATTGATCATATAAGAAGTAACCCGATCGGGCAGCAGCCAATGTAGCAGTCAATCCTCCTCGGTCAGCGCCGATCAGTAGAGTATATGGAACATCGGTAGTACTAATACTTACATTAACGCTAGCCATTTCTGTGTCTACTAGTGCTTCCATATTCACCGTTCCTCCAGTTGTCGCTAGAGTAGATGCATTCAACTCGGCAACTGAGGTATAAAGGCCAGCGCTGGCATCTGCTGCTGCTTTTAGGGTTGCGAGGCAATTCCATAGACCCATTAACTCTCGGACGTCACCATCCCAGACATCAGCTCCTGATTGAGTAGATGTGGCTGCTGCAACTGTGTTTGAATCACTACAAGTTTCAGTCGATAGAGTTACAGTAGGGCTACAAAGCTTTTCACCTGGAAAAGTTGGGGCAGCAATAAAGTTACCAGCTTGAAGGGTATCGAATGTTCCTGCAATTTCACTATAGCTCAAGCCAACTGTGGAACCATGCGCATACATTATGAGTGGCTGAGGGGTTGCACCGGCTGGAATTGATAAAACGGCATATCTATCGGTGGTTTCGGCAACACCATCGGTTCCATACAGCCTGTAAGACATATATCGAACTGAGTTCGTAAGTGCGCTGCCCGTTGACCCAAATCCAGTAAAGGACTGGCTTATGCCAGTGATGGATGCACACTGGCTATTTACAGCAGACTGCACCATTTTTGTGCCAAATGCTGTCAACAGAGAGCTATAGTTGTCTGAAGGTGTAGAGCTACCTATATTTTCAGAGTATAGGGTAGGAGCTGTGCCAAGGGCTGTGACGATGGATGAGGATTCAGCATCTTCAGCTTGAGGGAAGCCAAAAAAGTCAGAGATTGAAAGCCAGATCTGACTGCCTGACGAAGCGGCGTTTCCGCTTTGTTCGTTCTCGTAAAATGCATCAGTGGCATCGTCGTCATCGAGCCCCTTGTTTTCTGGGTCGCTCCCGCAGGATATTATAAATCCAGTTGTTAAACTAAGTAATAGTAAATTATCAATAAGCTTCATGGATCACCTCGATGTTTAGAACTTATAGTATCCGATTAGTTGAAATGTGTTTATGACAGGTGCAACGGTTGCAAATGTACCTTCTAGTGGCATCTTGTAATCATAAACAAGGCTGAATGGTAGCAGTGGTTTCATTCCCAGCCCGTCCCAGCTCAAAGTTAGCCCCAGGGTTCTAAGACGGGTAACTTCATCATATCGCCAGCCATTAGTTTCATACGCATCGCCATCATATCGATTCTCACGCCCTTCGAACCAGCCATATTGAATCCCTGCTCCCAGTGGAGCTAAGACTTCAGCAAACTGCGTAAATCCAAAGTTGATTCTAAGGAAGCCGTCATGTCCCAGGCCCCACTTCTCAAACTCTTGGTCATTGTCCTTGCCGTTAGATCCAATGGCTATAGCGGCAGCAATTGTTGGATCTCCTGTATTGGTCCGATCATTGTAAATTCCGCTATTCTTCTTCTTGGTACCTTTGGCAATCATCTGCTCAAATTGATGTTGTAGCGCAATAACCATCCAAGGCATAACTCTGTAATCGAAATTGAAGCGTAGTCCAAGATCGGTGACACCTCCTCCGGTTGCTCTCATGCCTGCTGGCACCTCAGAAAATTCTCCTGTTGGAAATCTAAGTCCACCTCCGACTGACATCGAGATAGAGTTGTCATCATAGAAGTTATAGAGACCTCCTAATTGAATGTCTCCAAGCCCTGTTTTACCGTCCGTAGGAGTGATTGGTTGACGAAGCAAAGCGTCTATTTGTCTTGCAACAGGCTCGTTAGATGCGGCAAGTACTGTTTCACCAGTTGTAAGCGTAACGTTTTGATTCACTGGAATGGCATAATTTGGGTCAGCGACCTTAGTTTCACATTCGGCTGTCGTAGAACATAAATTCTGATCCAACATTATAGCAATAACCGCATCTTTGTAGCGCCCGTACTCCCGTTTAAACTTTCTGTTGTTGTTGCGGATGTCATAAGCATTTAAAGCGGCTTTATTGCTGATGATATATGGTGCGACGAAGGCGAGAGATATCTTGTCAGTTAAGCCATACTCAACCGCTAAAGCCATTGCATTAATATTTACTTCAAAGCCTAAACCTTCTTTATTGCCATCTTCATCGAAACCCTCTTTACCGTATACATTCTGATAAGGCAATCGAACCCGCATCACACCCTGCGGTAAGGTCTTACCAGCACCAATCGCAGAGTAAAACTTATTATCAGGGGACTCATCACGTTTACCTACTTTTGGTAATGCTTTACGTTGGCGCTCCCGACGTCGCTCTCTCCTACTCTTGCCTTCGCTCCCTTCATCGCTATCGCTAGCCATCTCAATGTCACTCTCGCTTCCCATCTCGCTGTCGTTTTCACTTTCGTCATCCTGACCAAATACGGGGGAAGATCCTAGCGATAGGCCTAGCACCCCTGTGAGTAAGCCTAAGCGGATGCTTCTTGAAACAGAAGTACCTTTCATACGAGCGCCTCCATACACCTCGATAAATACAAAAACATCACTTAAACGATTGTAGCAAGTAATGTTAACCATACGGAATTTACAATACACATTTTATTAGGATTTTTTCAGATTGTATATCAACGAACGGGCACTGGGAAAACTATTCTTACCATATGTTTAGAATTCATGGCCTTTGCTACATGATTTCTATAGTTTCTTTCCAGCTTGCCAATTGTGGCTTGAGATTTCGTATAAAGTAGTGAAAGACAGGTTAATAGGTGAAAGAAAATTCCCAGCTCTACTGGACTTCACTGGTCTTTGATTTTTGATAATTTGCCTTATCCCTTCAATGCCGCTATGGGTAATAAGATTTTGGACTAAGAATAAACTCTGAGAATAGGCAATTCTTGCCGTTTGATGATTGAGGCTGGTAAACGAATTTTCGAAGGTGCCTTGGCTCAGGAATGAACCGCGATTCATAGGAAATTGAAAACTACGACATTGATCGGGACATTCCAGGTACTGGGCCAAGCCTTCTTGAAACCAAGTCGGCAGGTGGGCTGAACGGTTTTGTTCCGCAAGCAGGGCATGACTAATTTCATGACGGAACGTGCGAGAGAGCAGATCTTGGTTCCTGTCACTCATCACTTTCGGGATCGGTATCCTTATTCTTCCATCAAACAAGCCCTGGGCCCAGCTAGGGCCATGATGAATTTTTTGAAAGCCATCGATTGGGTATAGGTAAACTTCAATCAAAGATCTCGGGTAGGGAAGGTCAAGTAGGATGACAATGCTTTCCACAGCTTGATCCAAAACGTCTATACTCCAAAGGCCGAGTGATTCATGATCGATGGCTCGATAATGAAGGCGTACATAAGAGCCATCTAAGTGAGTTTGGTGATCCGCCTCTCGGCGTTTCTCACTCATGGTTAGTCTTCGCTTTTGCAAAGCTTGACGCTGTCTCTCGTCTAGGTCACGCTCCAGGCTACTTTCGATCAGCAGCCAGGCATCCTCATACTGCCCGAGAGACTCTAAGCTTTCGAGTTGGACGATGACGCTTTCAAAATCGTAGTGGGCCTCAAGGTAACGGCCCATATAGGTCGATGCCGACCAATAGTCTTTATTCAGGTAGTAACAAGCACCGAGGCCTTTCAGTGCCATAGGGTGGCTTTCGAAACGAAAGGCCTCTTCAAACAACGGAATGGCTTCGCCGCAGTTTTTTTCTTGGACGAGAGCCCAAGCAAGGCTGATAAGAATTCGAGGCAATTGTCGTTCGAGCCAGGTAGCATCCTGCTCATCAATACCTGGCCGGTTGAGTTCTTGGCGCGTGAGTCTAAGGGCTTCGGCAAAGTTTTTTTGTTCGTAGAGAGCCACAATGGTTTCAATTGCACTGTTCACACTGGGGCTTGGTGATAGATCTGCTGGGGACTCTAGAGATGGTGGTGTCAGGGGTTCAACCACAGGCTCCTGGTTTAAAGCAGACGGTTTTCGGAGCCAGTGATGAGCAATCAAGAGTGAAGCGGCGATAAACATGAACAGATAGAATGCCGGCTTCACATGAACTCCTATTTGGTGAGTTTACCTTCTCGGTGCAAGTTAGCTAATTCAGTGTAGCCACCTATGAACTGACCATCAATGAAGATCATCGGGACGGTTGGGAAGCCACCCACCGAGTCTGAGATTTCTTGGCGTAGATCGGGGTCGTTGTCCACGGAGTGATCAGTATACTCAAGGTTAAGTTGGCTTAGTAGCATTTTGGCTCGATTGCAGAAGCCGCAGTAGCGGGTCGTGTATAGTTTGATGTCCTTCATATGGTCATTTTCTCCAAAATTTTGTAAAGCCTAATGGTACAGCGCCTCGCAAGGGCGCTCATCATCTTATCGACTTTTCCCAGTTAAGGACACACCATGACTGAGCAAACGCAACAACTTGAAACTCTCGTCCGCGAGAGGCTTAAACATACCAGGGGCTTAGAGGAGCTGGGTCTCGATGCCGATGCCGATCCTCAAGATCGTATTATTGCTATTGAGGCCACGGATCTAGGCTATCGTGTCAAGATTGCTTCTGATGGTCTGAACCTAAATCACAAGGTCGCTCTAGAAGGCTTTCTGGTGGAAGGAATTCCTGAAGACTTCAATATTTCCATATATTTTAAGCGTTTAAAGCAGACCTCCGGGATATCTGTGAAAAGTGCTGGGCCCGCGCCGATGGACAAGCCCAAAACTGGGCCATTTGGCTTTCCTATTCAAAAGCGCGCCATACCGGGTGTTAGCAAGGTTATCGCGGTGTCTTCTGGTAAGGGCGGTGTCGGGAAATCTACCGTTAGCACAAACTTGGCGGTGTCTTTGGCAAAGGCTGGTCAGAAGGTTGGTCTCCTCGATGCCGATATCTATGGCCCGTCAGCGCCGCTGATGCTTGGCCTCACAGGGCCGATGCCAGTGATTGGTGGCAATCGCATCGTGCCCTTGGAAGGTCATGGAGTGAAATGTGTTTCGTTTGGCTTTATGACTGATGAGTCGAATCCAGTGATCTGGCGTGGACCGATGGTTGCCAAGGCTCTGAAGCAGATGTTTTATGAGACTGCTTGGGGAGAATTAGATTACCTTGTCATTGATCTGCCTCCGGGAACTGGCGATGTTCAGATGACCATGATCGAACAACTCCCGATCCATGCTGGAGTGATTGTCACCACTCCACAAAATGTGGCCTTGCTCGATGCCCATAAAGGCTTAACGATGTTCCAGAAGCTCAAAGTCCCAGTCTTAGGGGTTGTTGAGAATATGTCTCATTTCTCCTGCCCTAAGTGTGGTCATGAAGAGGCGATCTTTGGTGATGGCGTGAAAACCTTTTCTGAGCAGCGGGACCTACCGATTATCGGCCAGATTCCATTGCTTTCAAAGATTCGAGAAGCCGCTGATAGTGGGCGGCCAATCGCAGCGGATGATGGTTATTTATCAAGTTATTACAGTGATTTGGCGAAGATTGTGGTGAATCAGGCACGGCAGTAGTGGGCCATTTGGATAGAAGTCCTATGAAATCAGTCCTTGACATTGGGATCGGGGAAATCTGTAGCAAAGGTAAGGATGTCCAAGAAATGTTCGGGTGATCTAGGAGCCTTTTATGGCTTTTGAAAAATCCCGATCTTTTCCATCTAAAAACCACTTATTAGGGCTCCTAAGGCCTTGACTTTCTTTGCAAGTCCCAGTTGGCATAAGGGGTGCATACTGGGGAATGTCAAGCCACCTTTGGCCTGACATGGAAGCAAACGTTAGCTGTCCACTTTGGTTTAATAGAGAAAAAATTTTAAACTGTCGTTGTAGTACCTGCTGTTTCTTACCTGTTCCTAACTGTTCCCTAAGCTACCCTTTCAGCTAACTTGCTTCCGCCACCTCCTCGGGGTGGTTTTTTCTTGTCTGCTAGAGTCCTAGATTCGCCCACGTAAGCTATTCAAAAAATGCCGCGTTGAGTCCAGTAAGCCCTCAGAGTCTTGATCATCATCAAACCCACACACAATTGCTAGGGATTTATCAGGTCCTTTTACGATTGTCCCTCGGATATCGGCAGGCCAATCGCCAAGTTCTTTCTTCATCGCGATGGAGCGCCACTGATCCTGAGGTATCTTGCCGAGTTGCTTGCTGAGCTTCCGCAGCACCTGTTCATCTACAGCATCGCCTTGGCTACTAGCTCCTTGGCGCCAGGCTTTCTTTACAGTGACGTCTTTGCCTTCCCAAGATAACAGCAATCCGTAGGGAATCACTTGGCTTAACGTTTCTTCAGCGAGGCTTGCTGCCTTCTCAGGTGAACTGGCGAGGCTTAGCTTTACCATCGCCGAATTGATGGCTGCAACTCCCTGGTGAGATCGGTTGCTACCCTTGCTTATTTTTCTCAAAGGCTCACCATAGGGCATGGTTTCAGGCAACGGCTCATCATCGCCACCAAGTTCTTGGTCTGGTCTCTGGCGATCCACCCGTCGGTTCAATGGTGTGATATCAGTTTTTAATACGGGTTCGTCAGAGGCCATAGCCTCAGACTCGTCGGGTGGTGCGAGATCCACTTGGGGGCTGATATCGTCTCCGATTCCAGAAACAACATCGTCATCAGGCTCTATAGCGATATCATCAATTGCGTCCGCATCCTCTGAAGCAGAGATTGGGATGTCCTCGCCGTTGTTAGTTGGCTCGATATCGTTATCTAGTGCTAGATCCGGCACTTCTTCGCTTTCAATGGGGCTCTCTTCGTTTTTAATCTGACTTTCATTTTCGTCTAAGGTGAAGTCTCCGTCTAAATCGGAGGTAAGATCCATGTCGTCATCAGGATCTTCCCCTGGTGGTTCAGAGTCCTTTTCACCTAGATCATTAGCTTCTAAATCAAGAGTATCATCCTCTGCATCGTCAAACCCTGAGTCTTGATCTTCACTTTCGAGATCTGGGGTCTCTTCGCTAGACAAATCGAGATCATCGTCAGGAGCTAGTGCTTCAAGCTCGTCAGCGCTGCCGTCTCTATCACTTTCCATTAGCCCAAGGTCGTCGGCAGATTCAGGCATATCATCATCGGGGTGATCTTGAGCATCGTTCAAATCAAAGTCGTCATCAGATTCTTGGTCGGATTCATCTGGGTCTTCAAGTTCGGCGAGAAGGTCATCGTCTTCATTAGGTTTGGAGCTGTCCTCTTCACTCAAAAACGCCGATGGATGATGCTCGGGTTCTGAGGTGCTGGCGCGATCAAGAATACTTTCGGTGTCACTAAGATCAGTATCTAAGACGCTTGGATCTTCACTCAAATCGAGATCGTTACTAAGATCCGAATCGATGCTATGATCATCGGAATCAAGCCCTTCAAGGTCGTCTCCGCTCATATCGCTTAAGTCTATATCGTCTGAGTTCGGTTTGGCAGTAAGCACTTCAGAACTCTCCTCTGATAAGTCAGCGTCGTTCTCTTCGGGAAGGCTCAAGTCATCATCTGCGTCGATTTCATCATGAATTCCTAGGTTGTCATCACCTGATTCGTCCAAAGCGCTTGATTCAAAAGCGGAGTCTTCGGCTGCGAGAGCGGACACATCGCCAGGGGCTGATTCTTGGCTTGCATCTGAGAGGTCAAAAGAATCTCCTTCAGAGCTGGCTATATCTTTAGAAGGCTCCAGTGAATTATCTAGGTCGCCAAGGCTTGCTTCGTCTGATTCAGGTAGGTTCGCGTCGTCATCTGATGAGAGATCATCGTCACCAGCAAGAAGGTCATCTATACTTTCGTTCTCATCAGTAAGGTCTTCCAAGTCATTGCCATCTGATAGACTATCTGCTTGGGCTATGCTGGGGTCCTCGTCGTCACCTAAAATATCGCTGACATTTTCATCGTTCGCAGCGGCAATCTCAGCGCCTGTGTCAGGTTCCCCTTCACTGATGTCAGGTTGCGACTCGTCATCGTCCGCAAGGAGGTCATCCATTCCATTTTCTTCGATAGCAAGGTCATCGCCGACTGGTGATGCTTCATCCCCAAAGTCGGCGTTTGATTCATCATCTCCGGCTAACAAGTCATCCATGGTGTCATCATCATTGTCGGAAAGATCGTCTGTTTCGGAAGTTGCTTTATCTCCAAAGTCGGCGTTTGATTCATCATCTCCGGCTAACAAGTCATCCATGGTGTCATCATCATTGTCGGAAAGATCGTCTGTTTCGGAAGTTGCTTTATCTCCAAAGTCGGCGTTTGATTCATCATTTCCGGCTAACAAGTCATCCATGGTGTCGTCATCATTGTCGGAAAGATCGTCTGTTTCGGAAGTTGCTTCATCCCCAACGCCTGTTTGGCTACTGATATCCGGAGGGGAGTCCGACTTATCTTCGCTACCTAGAAGGTCATCCATGCTGTCGTCTTCACTATCGGCGGCAGAAAGAGGATCGTTATCCCCAGATAAGAGATCGTTCAAACTGGAGTCCACAGTATCTGTATCACCGGAGTCCTCAAGATCTATATCGCTCGAATCCGATGGTGAGGCAGTGGTGTCAGTGTCAGACTCTGTTTCAGCTGGGAATAAGTCGTCATCACCGTCTTCGACACTAGGGGTTTCATCAAACAGGCCATCATCACCCAGGCCTGAGCTGTCGTTGTCCCCATCATCGAACAAGCCATCGTCTCCAAGGCCTTCAACATTATCTTGGTCATCCCTAGCAGATTGTTCGTCGTCATCACCAAAGTCACCAAGGTCATCATCACCTAGGTTGTCTCCGTTGCTAGGGTCTGGCACGGTTGTGGAAGAACCTTCGTCGAAGATATTGTCCATATCCATACCACCCGAAGCTTGGTCATCATCGATAGCTGGAAAATCCTCACCGAGACCATCGTCTTCAGATTCGGTCAGATCTAAGTCGCCGTCATCATCGTCATTCAGATCCAGATCGCCGAAGTCATCATCCGCGTTGCTCGATCCCAAGCCGTCATCTTCCAAGTCATCCAGCTCGTCATCCAAATCTTCATCGATTGCATCATCGTCGTCATCCTCATACAGGTCTTCCACGCCGCCATCTTCATCGTCGTCGAGGTCTTCGCTGTACTCTTTCATCTCAAGTGCGTCAGCATCTTCTTCGATTTTTTGCTTATGCCATGACGTAGCGGCATGGTTTTCCAAGAACTCTGACAACGCCGTCCCGTGAGGTTCGAAGTCAGGCATGAGCTTGCGTAGACCTTCGTAAATTTGAGAAATTGGGGCGATAATCGGCTCAACCTGGAGGCCGGTAAAAAACTCAAGCTGGCGAATGGTTCCCTTATCTAGTGGGTCGACAACGGCAGTTTCGATCGTCTCCATGGTGGCGCGAACAGGAAGGACTTCAAGGCGAGCTATCATTCGACCATCGATTCGCTGCAAGATGTCCCGGTCGATATCGGATAAAAAGTCCCTTGGTGCTACATGGTAACGGGTATGATCTGCGAAAAAGGCGGCTAGCTCATCCTCATCCAGCATGCCCATCGCCAGGATACATTTGGCGAAAGCCCAGCTGTTTTGCCCGCAAGTTTTGGTGATAGTCTGGCGATCCTGCTCAGTCAAAATGCCTTCTTTTACCAGCAGGGACCCTAAGCCAGAAGCGCCCATGGAAACTCCACTTTGGTTTGCAATTTGTGATTTGAACAAATCTGTGGAATGTACTAGTCAACCAGTCCTATTATATATAGTATCACATCTTGCTATCAGTAGGCTGAGTGCTATACAGGATCTATAGAGGAAAACATGAGTAAAAAGAAGGACGAGTTAAACCTTAAGGGACCCGATGCATTTCAGGTCAGAGCGGCTGAGTCAGTTGAATACCTTAAAGCCAATTCAAAGTTAGTTGTTGGAATTATTGGCTTGGTAGCACTAAGTGCTATCGTCGCACTAGGTTTTAATTACGTTTCTAGCCAGAAGCTGGAAGATCGCCAAATTGCTGTGTCTGAAGCTGATCAGATCTTCGATCAAGAATCCAAAGCTTATGAAGAAAAGAAAGCTAAGCTTGAGAAAGAGCTGGACGATCTGAAATTGAAAAGCAAAGAAGCCTCTACTCCAGAAGTCGAGGCTCAGGTAAAGGATCTTCAAGCTAGACTTGATGACATGGATAGCCCGGATCACACCAAGAGCATGGAAGAGTACCGCCGGGTTTATGAAGAGTACAAAGATAGTCCGCAGGGCAAAGTTGCGGGTATTCGCTACGCTCATCTGATCGCAGAGCAGAACAAGCTCACGGAAGCTAAAGATATTTTAGTTGAGATCACTAAAGATGCTAAGAACCTGCCCATCCTTCAAGCCCAGGCGGGCATGATTCTTCTCAGTATTCTTGAAGATCTAGGTCAATATGAAGAGGCTCTTAAGCAAGCAGATCAGGTGCTTAAGGTAGTTGGTAAGGAACTCAAGCCACGAGTTCTACTTGCAAAGGGACGCATTCTATATCTTCATAAAGATTTAGAGGGAGCAGGCAAGGCATTCGACGAGATTATCGGCTCATATGAGAACTCTCAAGAGTCTGAAAAAGCGCGAAGCCTCAAGGCCCTACTCAACTAAATCCATCTTCGGGGGATAAATGAAGCGATTCGCTGGTCTATTCTTGCTGTTTAGTTCTTGTGCTTCCATTGAGCCAAAAAACCTTTGCCTATCATCAGACGGTGGCGACACCCCATGTCGTCCTTACCGAGCTGGTATGATTTCTTTGAATCGAGATCTTGATCAGCAAAAACCTCTTGGTGTAGCTGAAGAGGGCGGTTGGGTTGTGGTGGATGATCTTCTGATCGGATCAGCATATTCTGGCTGGCTTCAGGCGACATCCCTCAAGACGAAAGCCAATGCCTGGTGGCTAGAGCTTGGCAATCCCGTGGCTTCACCAGTCGCTTCGATCGGGCAGCATCTAGTTGTAGGGCTTCGCGATGGCACTGTGATGAAGGTTGATGCTAAGACTGGCAAGGTAAGCTGGAAGCAACGCCTCGGTCGCTTTGTATCTCGTCGTCCGACTCTTACAGGATCAAGCTTATTGGTTACAACGGTAGACCAGAAGCTGTTTGCCCTAGACTTTACCACGGGTCAGACCCGCTGGATCTATAACGCAGGCTCTAGCAATAATATCATCCTTGATGGCGGAGCAGCGCCAACAGTGTTGGGTAGCCTTGTCCTTGTTGGTACATCAGAAGGTGAAGTTCACGGTGTGGACCTTAATACTGGGAAGCGGATCTGGGACTTCGTGCCTGCAAGCTCCTCGTCTAGATTCAACGATGTTGTAGGCCAAATGGCTAGCCTAGATGGCAATCTCCTTGTGTCTCGCTATGATGGGATGGTGTTTTCGATGAGTGTGGCGACAGGCCGTCGTCGCATCCTTTGGCAGAAAGACTTAACTGGAATCACCGATAGCTATTATCGCGATGGTGTCTATTATATCGGCTGTTTGAATGGTGACTTCTACGCTTTAGATGGTATTTCGGGGCGCGTTCTTTGGAAGAGCGAGGTTGGAGAGCCTACCGCGTCGATTACCCCAGGTGAAAAAATTGTTTATGTCGGTGGGACTGGTGGCCGTATCAGCGCACTTGATACCAAAACGGGCCAGCTTTTATGGGCTGATGATGTTGAGGGAGCTTTGAGCCGAACTCCTGTACTATTTGGTGATATCCTTTACTTCAGCACTGGTTTAAAAGTCCTGTACGGCTACAAGGTCCTTTAGGCTTGCGATAAGGGGCTATCTTCTGGGTTGTCTTTTCAGACAACCTCTTAAACTCTGCTCGTTATAAATATTCCTCGCGATTACCCTCTTTCAAGTAGCTCACGATCTTTCGAACATCTTGAGCACGATCCCTAGGACAAACCAGGACGGCGCCTTTTGCGGTCACTACTATCATATCTTTCAGGCCAATGCATGCAATCAGAGGGCCGTCTGAGTCGATAGTGGTTCCTTCGCTATCAATGCTAATCACATCGCCATATCTCAGGTTACCGTTTGAGTCAGTGGGGAAGCACTTGGCTAGAGCATCCCAGCTGCCTACGTCTTGCCAACCAATATCAGCATCGATTACAGCCACCTGCTTGCTGGTTTCAAGAACCGCGTGGTCGATGGAAATTTTTGGAAGCTGGCCGTACACCGTCTCTAAATCTTCGGGTGGAAGGTCTTGAAAGCTGCCCTTGTCGGCAAGCAAGGTTTTTAACTTTTGAGGTGCTATAGGAAGCTTCTCTTCTAGCTCACGAAGCAGTGTTTCTGTCTTCCAGATAAAAATACCAGCATTCCAAAGGAAGCGACCTGAAGATACATATTCCGTAGCGATAGAAAGCTCAGGTTTCTCGCGAAAGCTCTTCACTTTGGCGCCTGGCGTGTTGCTCAGAGCCTCGCCTTTTTCGATATAGCCGTACCCAGTTTCAGGATAGCTAGGCACAATTCCTAGTAAGGTTAGCAAACCTTCTGCTGCAACTTGCACCCCATCACGGATGGCATCTTGGAAGAGATCTACCTTTTGAATGACATGGTCAGCATGTAGGGAGACCATGATCGGCTTCTTATCGCCCTTGTATCGGGCATTGATTTCTAAGGCTGCTAAGGTAAGAGCATTGGCCGTATTGCGAGCTTCTGGCTCTGCTAAATACCACTGGCAGCGATCACCCACTATATCTCTGGTGTCATCGACTTGGTCTTTGTGGGTCACGATCAGGCGACGTTCTACAGGAATAAATTTGTCTAGCCGTTCAAGCGTGATCTCGATCATTGTCTTCGAATCACTGCCTATGGTGCATAGCTGCTTCGGGCTGCGGTGACGTGACTTTGGCCAAAATCGGGTGCCGCTGCCACCCGCTAGGATAACGGCATAAACATTGTCGGCTAGATGCGTCAAACTAAACTCCTCTCACATGCACAGTTTAATTTCCTATAATGGAACAACTACAGGCGCTTGACAACGGCTTTCCACGGGTCTTATGGCAATGATAAATCAGAGATTTCGTAGTCGCTTGCTTGGTCGTTTTCCAATTGAGTTTTAAGGTAGAAACCCATGGCCCGTAGATACTCTGGGGCAACGATTTGTTCGTCGAGAAGCCTCGAAACTTCAATACCAAAACTACGGATTGTATGAGCTTGGTCCGGAGCATCCTGATTAAGGACTCTGTAGGCATCGTTATAGAGTGAAGCCAGCCACCAAAGACAGTAAGGAAAGGTGGGAGATTCAGAGTATTCCGCGCAATGGGACTGCCATTGCTCAATGGTATTCTCTAGAGACCCACTTGTGGGAAGAGATGCCCAGTTTCTTTGGTCGGGCAATGCTTCGTCTCCAGGAGTTACTTGATTCGAGGGACTCAGAGCAAATTCAAACAGGTCAGGACCACTATCAAACTGTTGGAAATAAAATTCATCGTCTTTGCTGTTGATCTCAATTAGGTTCTCAAAGTGATAGAATTCCCGTGGCGATAGTTCGGCAGTTAGAGCTGGTCTTAGAAGGACATAGATCGATCCAGTTTCAAGGCTCACTGAGCTTAGAGCGATATAGAATTTCTTGGGTTTTTGCGGATAATGCTCCTCGACAATATTATCGAGCAGGTTGATAGTCTCATTGTTTTCAAGATTCCAAATATAGATTCCATCCCGATAGCGCTCCGAGCCTGTAGCTGAAAAAACGATCCGACGGCCGTCGGGAAGCCAAAAGAATTCGCTAATACTATCGTGAAACGAGGCCATGACAAAGCTGCTTTGGGCTTTATGAAGTACGATCAGTCTTTTGCTGGAGCTGGACTGCTCAACAACTAGCCGCGCATAGTAATCACCACTTGCCTGAGTACTGGCCCCCAGCAAAGCAGGGGCCGGGTAAAGGCTGAGCGGACCTGTATCTGAGCCAACTAAAACCAGCGGTTGGCGGTTGGGTGCTTTCATATGAGCTATGGTCAAATCTGTTTCTATAAGCTGAGTATCCAATCGTTGGTTGGGGCCGAAGGACTTAATAAAAAACTCATTGGCCGAAAGCTTCACATACTGAAGCCGGTGCCCATAGTTATCGTAAGGGGAGTAGTCGATATCAATCGATCGCAAGAACGCTCTCACTTCTGCTAGGGAATCTGGCAGCCGATTATAAAGGCTTTTGTATCGTACAATCGCAAATTCGGTCAGCTTTAATTGTTCGAAGGTAGAGGCCCGGCTCCAAGAGGAATGCACGGCAACTGGAATGAGAAACATCCACAGTAGTGGGAGCACTAGTAAAGCAATGTGAGCGATTCTCCAGATCATCATCTTAAAGTCTTAGCTGCCAAGCGATTTAACAATTAGTGGTCGTTAGTGTTATAATCATACATGAACGAGGTACATACTTACCATATCGAACCGTCTCTTCAAGGCGTCAACAGCAGGGTATCATTATGAAATTCATGGGACTATGGCTTATGATCGGGGCGTTCTCGTGCCTCAGCGCAACTGCGTTAGGTACCGAGTTAAAAGGCATCAATCCTGGCAGGGATACCCTTGTAAGATTACCCAAGGCTCCCAAAAAGGTTGCTAGAGTCAGGCTAGGGGTGAAATTGGTGCCGTATAAGAAGTTAGTTGTAACAGACAAAGGCGGGGTCAATCGCATCGGTTTTGCAAAGACAAGCCCTTTGAAGCGTAATCTCAGATCTCGTATTGAACGATCAACACATTTTTATATCGATCGCTGGCATATTGAGCTACAGCCGAAGGCTTGGGATAAGGCTAGTATGACGTTGAAGTATCGAGTGAGGCTCTATAAGCAGTACGGTCAGAGCCGCGACTTAGAGGAGCAAATCGGCTATACAGATGTAGCGGGAATCTTAGAGGGCAGCCGCTTCGTCTACAATTTCAAAGGGACGACTGCGATTAAATTTAAGAATAAGTCTGGCCAACCCATCGTGGAACTCTATATACAAGAGCCATTTGGTCCTGCTCGGTCCATGGATATGGCGCGATTTAAGCCTAGCCAACTCAAGCCTTCTAAATAGGCGCCGTGGCTCTCTGCCTGAATCCCAATTGGGCTTGCATTCCTGTCTGAGGTGCTCTAAGCAAAAAGGCTTAAGAGGGAGGGAGTCTTATATGACTAGTCTTTACGATCGCCTTGGCGGCGACTTCCTTGCCGCCATTATCACAGAATTCTACGACCGAGCATTTAAAGACCCATTGATCGCTCATCTATTCTGGGGTTTTGATCAGAAGCATCTTACTGAAATGCAAATCCAATTCGCATCTTCCATGCTTGGCGGGCCGGGACCGTATAGGGGTAAGAGTCTCGGTCAAGCTCATCGCCAATTAAAAATCAATCAAGCTCACTTTGGCCGAAGACAAGTACTTATGGCCGAAGTACTGGATGAATTTCAAGTGGACCCTGATATTAAAAAGCAGTGGCTTGAGCGAGAAGATAGGCTAAAGCCATTGATTGTAAAGGGGACGCCTTGCAATCAATAGCTGGAGGCAGAATGGATCTGCCTTTTTTTTCTATACTAAGACTGGGCTTTAAATTCTTTTTCTTCTTTCTTGCCTCGGAATAGGACCCGTAGCGGTGTTTTGCCAAACTCTAGATCTTTTCTGAAACGCTTGGTTAGATAGCGCTTGTAAGATTCTTGAATTTCACCTGCAACATTACATTTGACAACGATGGTTGGAGGCATTGTTCTTACTTGAGTCGCATAGTAGAACTTCACTCGCTTGTTCAGCTTGCGAATCAAAGCAGGTGTGTGTTCATGAACGGCGCGTTCGAGTACTTCGTTCAAGCGTGCAGTCGGTACGCGCTTATCATAAGCAGTTGCCAGAGCTTCCACTTCTTGAAGGATTTTATGGATACGCTTGTTTTCCAAACAAGATGTAAAGAGAACAGGGAAGTAAGAAATGTCAGCTAATTTTTCTCGAAGGTCGAGCTCGTACTCCCGTGCGGTATTCGAGTCCTTGTTGGGGATTAAATCCCACTTATTAACAACGATTAGAACAGGCTTGTATTTGTCTGCTGCTAGGGATGCTAACCGCGCGTCTTGATCTGACATGCCCTCATCAGCAGTGATCACAATCACCACGATGTCAGCATCTTCGATGGCTCGTAAGCTCTTGATGACCATCAAGCCTTCAAGCTTATCTGAAATCTTTTTTCGACGTCGGACTCCAGCGGTATCAAGGAGCACATAGGGTTTTTTGTTGTAGCTGATCACGGTATCAATCGTGTCGCGAGTGGTGCCGGCAACATCGCTCACAAGGGATCGATTCTCTCCACAAAGTCGATTAAGAATCGAAGATTTTCCAGCATTGGGTCTACCGATCAATGCGATCTTAGTGGCGCCATCATGGTCCAGTTGAAGCTTGGTACCATTAACTTTTTCAAGCTCATCTTCAATCGCGCAGGCTAGATCCCAGACGCCTCGGTTGTGTGCAGCACTACAGTTATAGATGTGATCCAAGCCTAGCTCATAGAATTCCCACATGGCAGGCGTTTGTTCTTGGCCATCAACTTTGTTAGCCACATAGATCACTCGCTTTTCCAACTTATGAAGGTATTGAACTAGCTCGCGATCATGCGGGTGAAGCCCAGCCTTGGCATCGAGAACCATGAGGACTACATCAGCCTCTTCAATAGCCATCTCTGTTTGTTCCCAAACAATATTTTTGGCGAAAGGCTGATAATATAAATCCTTGGTTTCAAAGCCGCCAGTATCAATAATCGAGTAACCGCTGCCGTCTTCGTCGACAGAGGTGACAGTTCCGTAGAGACGATCTCGGGTTACACCTGGTCGGTTGTGAATGATGGCATTATTTGTTTTTGTCAGGCGATTGAAGAGCGTCGACTTGCCAACGTTGGGCCGCCCTACAATTGCTACTAATCCTTGGTTCATGGTCTAGCCTTATATATCGCGGAAGATATGGCATAAATCTATCCTAAAGACGGATTTAGGTCATACCTTCAGTTAGTATGTCGGGGTTCTCTAGCACGGTTTCCAGAGCATGGCGAGCGGCATTCTGAGAGGCCACCTTCTTGCTTGGTCCGCGACCTGTACCCAAAAACTGGCCCCGAAAGTTAACATCCACCTGAAACGAAATATCGTGGTCTGGGCCTTTTTGGTCCACAACGCGATATTCCGGTGCTTCCTTATAGGTACCTTGCGTCAGTTCCTGCAGGCGGGACTTATAATCCTTTTGTATCAGTGTCTCCAGAGGGCTTGCAAGCCTCTCGCGGTACACATCGAGTATCACCTTTTCTGCAGCAGCAAAGCCACCATCCACGTAAATTGCGCCGAGCAAGGCTTCAAAAGCATCTGCTAAAACAGACGGTTTATGGCGGCCTCGGCCTTTTTCCTCACCCACGCTCATTAGTAGGAATCGGCCTAAACCGATCGTCTTGCTCAAGCCGGCGAGTGATGATTCGTTAACTAGAGCAGCTCGAATTTTCGATAGCTGTCCTTCCGCAAAGCCTTCTGGATGATGAAGCAGATGCGTACTAAGCACCAAACCCAGCACTGAATCGCCGAGAAACTCCAAGCGCTCGTTCCAGGGGATCGATAGCTCGCCCTGGCTACGACGGAGCAGCTCTTGAGCAGCCGAACTATGGGTCAAGGCCTCTACGAGCAAATCGGTGTTCTTAAACTGGTAGCCGATTCCATCGCAAAGCTGATGCACGTCGCTCAATTGAGCTTGCATCCCTTGACTAAGGCTTTGGAATAATGGAGTCTTTTGCATGTTTGCTCATTCATTCTCGTGGACTGCGGGAATTTCCGCATTCTCGTAAATCGCGTCATTATATACAGGTTGCGAGAAGAATCAAGCGGAAACTTGAGAGTCGAAAGAGGCTCGAAGTACTTAAGTTTGTGATATTCTAGAAACGAAACCCTTTTCAAGGAGACTTGGGTCTGTGTTGAAGCGATTGCTCGGTTACCTGATTGTTATTGTAGGTCTTATTGGCGTTGGTTCGGGATTTTACTATTTTAAAATGAAGTCCTGGGGGGAAAGGCAGGTTTTTGTGGAGAAGGCATCAGTCATACATTTCCCTGCGGGCACGAAGCTCGATGCCCTGGCCGGGGCGTTAGAGGCGTCTGGCGTCATCGATGATGCTCTCAACTTCAAAGTTTGGGTGAAAATGTTTGGTCACTATCATCGCTACCAAGCGGGACGGTACCGATTTTCAGGGCAGATTTCTCCCGTATATATCGACCAAAAAATGTCCCTAGGGAAAACATATACCCCGATTACCTTACAGTTTGTAATTCCTGAGGGTTTCACTTTAAAGCAGGTGGTAAATCGTCTGGTGGCAAATTCAGTGGGGGAGTATCAAGAGCTTTGGACATTGGCTCATGACCAAGCTTTCCTGAAAGAGCTAAAAATAAAAAATCAAAACCTAGAGGGCTTTCTTTATCCGGCGACCTATTCGTTCACAAGTCGCCCCACCGCAAAAGATGTATTCCGGAAAATGGTGGCTACGTTTTGGGAAAACTTGCCTCCGAACTACTTAGAGCGTATCAAGAATAAGAAGCTAAGTTTAAAACAAGCAGTCACCTTTGCATCACTCATTGAGATGGAAACCACTCACGAGGATGAGAAAACTATGATCTCTGAAGTGATCTGGAATCGCTTGAAAAAGGGTGAGCCTTTAGGAATCGATGCCGCTTTGATCTACGGGATCAAGGACTATCAGGGGGATATCAAGTGGAAGCACTTAAAGGATGCTAAGAACCCTTACAACACTCGGATCCATAAAGGCTTGCCTCCAGGGCCTATTGGAGCCGTTTCCGGGTCTACCTTGGAAGCAGTGCTGAACCCAACTGATGAAGGCTATTATTATTATGTGTTGAAGGCTGGTACGACGCGGCATTACTTTACTAAAACTCTGAAGGAACACAATAAGTACGTGAAGCTGCTGCTTGAAAACCAAAAATAAGGTGCACGTTTTTTATATTTTTTCAGGAGAGGGTCCATGGCCGGCAAGAAAGACGATCGTATCAACCAAAGAATCCCCATCCAATTACTAGTGGATTACCGTTCCCCAAATGGCAGTTACCTTTTTGACTTCTGCCGTGACCTGGGGACGGGAGGCGTTTTTATCGAGACGTCCAAGCCACTCGATATGGGGAGCGAAGTAAAATTGACCTTTACCCTTCCCGATAGCAAAGAAACTCTCGAAGCGTCTGGAAAAGTAATTTGGGTGCAGACCGCCCTTCCAGAGAAAGATCTTGCTTCTGGTATGGGGGTTCAATTTGACGAGTTTTCCGCGGACCAACGCAAGACCATGGAGAACTTCATTGAACGATATCATGGTGGCGATAGTGGAGAAAGCACGAAGCCAGCCTAGGAATCCGCTAAAGATACGCATATGAGGACGCTGGTCTTTTAAGGGATTCTTATGATAGAATCCGCTTGCTACGTACCTTTAGCAATACTAGGAGGATATTGATGCATCTTGTTTGGAAACGGCCAGATGGCTTCCATGAGGCCCTGCCAAGCGACTATGAAGTTGTAGATCTAGGAAATAACTTCAAACTCTGGCTTCACAAAAAAGACAAGGATCAGTATCCATTTCGCATTGCAGGTGGCTGGGAAGAGAAAGAAGGAACTGTTCGACTTAATAACCTTGTCAATCTTCTCGCCTCGAACCGAGATGCTTGGTTAGCCCATCTCAAGCATACTTACGATCATACGATGAAGTCAGACAAAGGCAAGTATATCGATGACCTTCTTAGTTGGCTGAACGAACTTAAGGACTGCCCCAAAGGGGATACTTGGGAAACAGAAATCATGACACAAGCCGTCACGCAAACCTGGCAACGGGTGAGTGAAGTGAAGGATGATTTCATCGGATAAGCTGGCGAGTCGAAACTGTTATCTAGTAAGGCTCTGAAATCTCAACATTTTCATGGTAAACCCTGCCTCTAAGAGCTGCAAAGCAACTTAAGCAGGTGGAACTGTCAAGCATTTGGACAGAACCTCCACACATAACCACCCTTTTTTACAATACTTGTAGACTGGCACGGACGTTGCTCCATATCTCGTAGATTTTATAAAAATGCTACATTGTATGGATGGGTTCGTTATGTTCAGAGTTGTTACAATTGCTGCTACGCTGTTGCTCAGTATTCCATCATTTGCACAATCGCATTCTGCTATCGATTCAGCGCGATCGTCTTATGGAAAAAATTTATTCTTCGATCAATCTTTTCTCGCGTTTTACGGGCGAATTACAAAGTCTGGCGATGAAAGTGTGTTTGGTGCTCGTGAGGCGACTTGGACAGGTAGCGGAATTCGCGATGGCATTGGGATCGAGATGTACAAGTTTATTCACCTTGCCTTTTACCACACTCATATTGACCAAGAGTCAAAAGGTGGAGCCTTAGAGCACTTTAATGGCTCTGAGCTATCCGGTGAAGTCACGTTTTCATTCAGTTCCCCAATGGGTAATCTAGGTTTTGGGGCTGGGGTTTTCGGTGGTCAGGTCAATATGCAGAACGTTGATAAAACGTCTCGCTTTGCTGGAACAGGACGGGTTACTAATATCTCTTGGAATTACTTTTTAACGTCATCTCTATCGTTGATGCTTCGTGTGGAACGTGCCGATGGGAACTACTCACAAAGTTCTGGCGATACAGGTGTCGAAAGTTTTGAAATGACACGAGATGGCTTTGCCGCTGGCTTCAAGCTTTGGCTCTAAGATTCGTCAGTCCATAAGTCTTTTGAAATTATTTAACACTAGTTCACGAGCTTTGTCTAAAGGCCATTGTCGCAACTCAGCAAGATAGGCGATGGTCCCTACTACATGACAAGGCTCGTTCCTTTGCCCTTGTTCCGGTGCTAAGAACGGGGCGTCCGTTTCAGTTAAAATCGAAGCTTCCGGCAGCTCTAAGAGCATCTTTGTAAACGCCTGATTTTTTCTTGCATTAGCAGGTATCGAAAAATGCCAGCCATGTTCCTCAGCAACTCGAAGTGCAAGCTTAACCTTGCCTCCATAGCAGTGAAAATTAACTCTTTTAGGCTTATAGTGCTCAAGGATCTCGATAGAGCGTTTCTCGCGCTTGCGAGTATGAATGATTATAGGGAGATCATGAGTCATGGCGATATCTAGTAGCTTGATAAACACTCGCTCTTGCTCAGTAAACGTTTCTTCACCTACCCAATACCCATCCAGTCCACACTCTCCTACGGCCTTGATCGCGCCAGCTTTAGCCTGTGCTGCGATAAATTCGATTTCTTTATCAACATCAAATTGGGCAACAGAAAAAGGTAAATCTTGGGCCAGCTTATTTATAGCATCAATGGGATAGATGCCAAGTGCAGGATAAATAACGTCGTGTTTGGCAGCCATCTTTAGAATCTCACGGTTAGAGGCGGGCTCTAAGCCATTCACGACAATAGCGCTTAGCTGGGCATCTTTGGCTCTCTGGATAACCTGCTCTAGGTCGGCTGAGAATTTTTCATGGGTAAGATGGGTATGAATATCGATGTACATGGCGACCTTCCTAGTGAGACTCGATCCTATTCCTATAGGAAAGCCAGTCAAAAGTCAAAGTGATGGCATTCTTCTCGGCCAGGTCCTTGAGGGCTTGCAGAGTTGCATGAAGGCGAGGTAGGAAGGTGGCTGCGGTTTCCTGGTGAATCACTAAATTGTATAGGGACTTAGCTTCCAGCTTCGTGTTGATGGTTTCCTGAAAGTAGCTTACTAACTCGTTACTGGTGTTGTAGTCGACGACTCCGCCGTTTTGAGGAATAAAGATCACATGGCTGTCCGTTGGCGACTGCATGGGATATGGAAACTTTTCAAACTGTTGCCAATTCTCAAAGGTCCAGCTAAATATGGGGAAGTGATGCAAACGCCTTTCAATGCGCGATGGGGGAATCGGCGAGAAATCAAACTTTAAGCCTAACGTCGCGGCGGCAGATACGATGTCTGCTGAGTGTTGCCAGCCTGAAACTGCATAAGATTGACCTACAGGCAGGCCTGAAGTTTTTAAGATATCAAGGCTAGTTTTAAATATCCTCTTAATATCATCTTCTTGGTAAATTGTCAGTGGAACTGAGTTGCCACAGTCTGTGTGGCAGCCATCTTCTTTGGGTCCCCAGAACGATGGAGAAACCCGGAATAGAGTCTTCGATTTCTCAACGATACTTCGCCAGGGGGCTATATAAATTCCGACTTGATCATCCCTTTGAATCAAAGACATGATGATGTCGCGATTCTTCTTTGCATTCTGGCTTACAAAATAGGCGGGACTGACTAAATGATGAAACCTTATTTTAGGATGCTTCTTTCGAAGATCCTGTAGGGCTTCAATGTTATGGGAATGGAGATGTGAACCAGTCCAAATTAGGCTAATTGTGAAATAAAGGGACGGTTTTTCATTGGCTGCGACTAAGGGTAAAGCTAGTGCAGCACTGATTAAAAAGCATAGGAGATGAAGCTTGTAATTCTTATGACTGATTTGTCTCATCGGGAGCGACCGTCCTTTTTCGCGTCCACAGAATTAAAGGGAGGCCAACGAGAAGAATTATCGAGAGGCCACTACTTCCTTCAGACAATCCAATGGAGCCACACCACGATGTTTTGCTCGAACTGGATGAGTTTTCCTCGGTGCTTGAACTTGTATCACCTCCAACAAGCTCGCTGAGACTCCCTCCTGAGTCGGCAACAAGTGTGGCAATGTTTGAGCAGTCGTAATCCGTAATCTTCTCTGCGAGACCACGTTCGATGGCTCGGTTGTATATGGTGTCACAGTACTGCCCTGCAAACGAGGATTCGTCTACCATCATCAGACCGAGGATGAAGTGGGTGTAACCGCTGTCTTTAACGAAAAGGTCTATCGCTTGTAAAACTATCTGAGTTACCGTATCCGTGGAAATCCCATCGATTGTTATGAGATCCCAAAGGTAGCCGGAGATGAACTGACTTCTTAAGTGTGCTTCGGAAGGTAAGTCAGCGGAGGTGTAGGAGTAGGTATTTTCCGCGGTTCTCAAACATTGATTTGGGATCGCACAAATCCCGCTGGTCGAAGGACAGATGCTTTCTCCGAGGCAGGCATTCCCAGTTTTAGCATAAGTGAAAAAGTCGGCTAGTCCTTCGTGAAGAACGAGGGATTCGTTTTTGATGTCTTTGATTGAGTGGTACACTACGTGGTGACCGATCTCGTGGGCGACCACATCGTAATCGACCGAAAGATTTTGAAGGATCGAACCATCTCCATCTCCGACATAGATTGTAGAGAAATCGTCGCCTGGCTGATAAAGAGCATTGTTCGTATCACCACCAAAGCTCGCGTGAACGACAACTCTGATCGCCGCGCTTCCGAAGTTTTGGTATCCCTGGCTTTCGAGCCAATCAAGGGCCCTGTTTGCGTTCGTAAAAAGGGAGATTTCCTTAAATTCTTCCTCGGAAGGGCTTGTGATGAATTCGTAGGGCGCTTCAAGATCAGCGAAGTAGCTGTACTCATCGGTATCCAGAAGAGTGATGAACTTATCGTTTTCAACCAATACTTGGCCACTGTCGTCGGGCTGTAAGTTCGTCACTGTGTAGTCTGTGAGTTCGCCATCGACCGGGTTGGTGGAATAGACTCGGGCGGTACCGTCAGCGTGGAAGAACTTGTTTTGAAATTCGTACACGGTCGAGTCATCAGCAATAGCTTTGTAATTAAGTTTGCCGGACTTAAGGGTCAGCTCCCAGGCGCGAATGATTTCCCCGTCCTCAACCCAAAGGCAGGCACGTTTTTTTACGATGCTGAATGGCTCTGAAATTCCGTTTTCAAATCGTGCAACCTCAGCGACATCGAGGCTATCTTGTACGCTGGGCCACTGATTAAGTTGGTACTGCTCGTCGATTACCACATTGGGCATCGAACCGAGAACAGTGACAGCGCCATTTACGGATTCGTGGGCTTTCATCTGAAACTGACAAAAGGAAATCCCGTCCAGTTCAAAACTGTACGAATTGGTGCGAATGTTTCGATCAACGAGGCTGAATACGCCGCTGGTTCTTGATTTTACGGTGACGCGATCGTGGAGTCTTTCTAAAACGCCGGAAACGCGGTTCTCAAGGCCGATTGGAGTCGAGCCTTGGAGTCTCAAACTCCGATCGAATCCAGCGTCAGCGGGGCTATAAGAATGTATCAGGACGTCTTGGCGACCCGATTGACTGGAAGCCAAATTCGAGCTGGTAGTTCCTACGAAAACTGCTAGAATCGCTGGTAATTTGCTTATTCGGGTCATTCTGTTTTCTCGCGAGAAGTGAGGGACTTCTGTTAACCTTCCCTTCTTCGGCCTTCCTGAGATAAAGCTTTAACCGGGTGCAATGAATTTTATTACTTAGAGTAAGAATTAACGATCGAGTTGACAGCGGTTTCTTGGCTCTACCCATAATGATACAAGACAACGGGACTGTGCGACACAAGAGTTAGGGTAAATCTCCCAGAACTCACTGAAAATCAGGGGAAAATTTGACAAAATAACCTAGAAAAACCACCCAAGGATAAAACTTATCCACAAGATTTGTGAATAACTGAGGAAAAAGAAACACACGAGCCAAGAGCCGCGAGGCATTGCTGGTTTCGATTAAGAAATAGGCATACTAGAACTAATTGATTTTCATGGTCTTCGTCAATTATTTTGTGAAGATAAAAAATGTCGGACCCACCGCTACGAAGGTGGTCAACTAGATCTGGGAGGTATACCTATGACGAAAGGGAAGAAGATGCGCATGTGGTCAGTGGAAGGAAATGGACAATGGCTCGATGGTGGCTCGATGTTCGGGAATGCTCCAAAAGCACTTTGGAGCCGTTGGTGTGAGCCTGATGAGCAAGGGCGAATCCGCTTATCTTGTCGCTCGATGCTACTCGAAACAAGACATGGCACAATACTATGTGAAACTGGAATCGGCGATTATATGGAACCTAAAATGTCGGAACGATTCGGTGTTGAGCCAGGAGGCCATCGGCTTCTAGAAAATCTGTCTGCTTTAGGGAAATCCGAGGATGATATCGATTATGTAATTCTTTCTCATTTGCACTTCGATCATGCTGGAGGTCTTTTACCTTCTTACCAAGAGAGTCGCGGGGGGGATTACGATCTTCTGTTTAAAAACGCACGTTACATAGTTGGTGAAGAGGCCTTCGCGAGGGCGGAAACCCCTCACTTTCGAGATCGTGCTTCCTTCATTCCACACCTGACTGAGAAGCTTAAAGCATCAGGTAGACTCAAGATAGTCCCGAAGGGCAAAAACTTGCCTGAACTAGCTCCAGAAATTGATTTCATGGAATCCCATGGGCATACACCAGGCCAGCTACTTACCATTGTGCGAGGAGATTCGGAAACGGTGATATTCGCAGGTGATCTGATTCCTGGTGTGCCATGGGTCAATCTTCCTATAACCATGGGCTACGACCGATTTCCTGAACTCTTAATCAATGAAAAAGAGAGTCTCTACAAAACTCTGGTTCCAGAGCAGTGGAGAATTTTTTTCACACACGATTCTAATGTCGCTGTAGCCGGGGTTAGACTCAATGAAAAAGGCAAATACGAAGCCACTGATCCTAAAAAGAATGTTGCTGAGTTTGCCCTCTGAAAGCATGAAAATATGCTCCGGATTTGCGATAATAGTTCATACTGCAAATCGGGATGGGAGAAAGCTATGGATTGGGATATTGGCAGCTTTGTGCGGAATGAAAGAAAGCGTCGAGGGCTAACTCAAAAAGAGCTAGCAGATATGTCCGGAGTGGGGCTTAACTTTGTCTATCAACTCGAAAAGAACAAGCGGACGGTTCAGCTCGACTCTACGAACTTGGTTTTAAACGCCCTTGGTTATCGGGTGGGAGTGATCCGAGATTTTCAGCCCTGGGCAAGCTCCAGTACCCCAAAAATCAAGGCAGCCAATACTCAGGTATAGTGCCTTCAGCTTAGAGTTCTGCCTTTGATAGCACCATGGGGCAGTGCTCGGACATCACTTTTTGATCTCTATAGAAGTGGAGAGGTTGTCGCAATGCACCTTGGTATTGAATTGTTGTGATGTGACCACTGCTGTGCAGCCTCTCTAAGGTTCTGTAAAGGTTTTGACGAGTATCACCGTTGAGGGAGCCGTGGCAGTAATTGTCGAAATAGTGGCGCGGAGATGGTAGTATGGTGCCTAAGTATGCAGCTTCAATGATACTGAGATTATCTTCTTTCTTGCCAAACATGATGCGACTTGCTTCGTGAATGCCGTAGATATCAGGTCCGAATTCAATAATGTTTGCATAGATATCGATTATTTGAGTCTTAGACAGAATTTGCTCTAGGTATAAGCTAATGATAATCTCCTGGAGTTTTCGACTAATTGTCTTGTTCTGGTGAAAGTAGAGGTTCTTAACCATTTGCATTGTAATGGTTGAAGCTCCGAGACGAAAGTAGCCTTCTGCAAGATTCACCTTTATAGCTTCGATCAATGCTCGAAAATTTACTCCTTGATGCTGCCAAAAACTCGAATCTTCGTTGGCAACAAAGCTATGGATTAGAAATCTGCTATAAGTTTGGCTAAAATCGCTTCTGAAAAAAGCGTATTGTTGGGGGCTGAGAATGTAGTTGTGAAGCTGTGGAATGAACTTTCGTTCCTTTAAAAATTCAGTCTGAAACAAGGGGTCTTGACTTCGGAATTGACAATTACCCCAAACATCGGCGCTGTTAATATCCGTTTTAGATATTTCGTAAAGTGGAAGAGTCACATCTAGCGAGAAGCCCCAAGTTCCAGCAGCATCTAGGGATGCTAGCCGTGGCCCGAGACCATCGGGGAGTGAGGCTAGGCTACGGGAACAGGATTGCTGGGGATTTCTAATCGAAAAGCTCAGGACCGCCCGTTGTGAAAGTAGCTCAGAAATGCGACCTGCAAAATTGAATTGAAGGGATTGAGTCTTATCCTTAATATGAAAAATTTTAAATGATCCATTTGATATCTCAAGATCTCCAGATGCTAAATCAAAGCTTCCCATAGCCCGAACTTTACTAGGTATAGGGCCAATGACTTGATCAGCCAACTGAGGGTGTTGGAGTGATATATTGGTACTAGCCGCATGGTAGGAGAACAAGAGCTTTTCTTGAAAGTCTACCTTCAAACTCATGGCGTAGTTGATCGTTTCAGGGTTAGGAATAAGTCCGCCAACAAGGTCCCGAAGTTCTTGCGGAATGCCAGAGTTTTTCAGGTAGAGATAGGCTTTCGTAAGATCCTTCTTAATCTTACCTTTTGCTTGCCAGTTCTGCTGACTCAGATTCTTATTGGAAACTAGAAAGGGGTAGTAGGGTCCTTGAGAATCCAAGATCATGCGGCCCGATACAGACTTCAATATTGAGTTGCCCTGATAATTTAGTCGAGCTAAAGAAAACCATAAATGCCCTTCACTTCTGAGTAGCTTAAAATCGAGGTGGGCTTTTATTTTATAGGCATTTTCATCCCGAACTATGATTTGTGCGGCTTTGGCTAAAATATCTGTTTCTAATTGATTGAGTCTTTTGATGACAGATCGCTTGGGAGATCTGCTCTTCCTACGCTGATGCAGAGCGACTTTATGTTTGCGTTGGATAAGTATTTTGGGCCTAAATAGCTTGATTTTTTTGGGATAGATGATTGGGTCCTTACGAATATCAAATCCAAGATCGATCTCTATTCTAGGAATCGTGATATTGTAGCTACCACTGGCTTTGAAGTTAAAAACACGAATACTCTGCAGCCCAATATCAATTCTGTCATATTCGGCTCGATCAAACTTAAGCTTGGTGATCAAGGTACTAGTGATTTCTGCTTTTTGACTACTAATAAATAAGTGGAGACCGCTAGAAAAACCCAGGGCTAGCACAAGAAAAATTGATGTTAAGATAAGCAAAACTTTTTGCTTAACGAAGAAACTCAACCAAGACTCCTGATCCATATTGATTGGCCTTCCCTATGGATGACAGGATTAGGGCCAAAATGCTTGGGATTGCCTTATAAATGCAAGGATAGCAGCGACTAGGCTAATTATACCAGCTATTGGTAGTATGGATCTATAGTTTGGCCTCAGAGCAGTTTTTAAGTTTCAACCTCTGCGTTACGCCTTGATTAAAAAACCAAAGTTAAGGGATTAAGCTAAGATTTTTTGATCTGTGGCAATCCTTGACCTTGGCCCTATTAAAGCAGGTTCTCAGAACTTCAAATCTAGAAGAGGAAAATATCGAAACCCTTAAACTGAGAGTATGTGATAAAAAAGTCGAGAACTAAGATCGTAACATAGCTACTTACCACCGCGTTTGTTGTTGCTTTGCCAACCCCCTTGGCACCACCTCTGGTGATGAAGCCTTGGTAACAGCCGATTGTTGCAAAAACAAAGCCGAATAATGCCGATTTCTGCATTCCCATCCAGATATCACTCGCCTGCATCATCCATTCAATTTTTGAGAAGAAATCTGCAGTATCAACCTTATAAAATACGCTTCCAATAATGAAGGATGCAAAGACACCTGAAACCACAAAAATTACAGATAGAAGAGGCATCATTAGCACAGCACCAGTGATTCGAGGCGCGACTAAGTATGAGTAGGGGTTCACCGCCATCACTCGCATAGCATCGATCTGCTCATTAACCTTCATCGTTGCTAGTTCAGCAGACATGGCTGAACCAGCTCGGGCTGTAACCAAAAAGGAGCCAACGATTGGCGCAAGCTCTCGGGATAGGGCAAAGCCCGTGGAGGCTCCTATTAGGGATTCCGCTCCAAAGAGCCCGAAAATCTCACCTAGCTGAAAACCAAAGATCCCCCCGACCATGAAGCCAGCCATTATGATTATGCCTAGAGAGCGATTGCCTACGAACTCCATCTGTTGGATGACAAGGCGCAGGTTCATGAGCGGTAGGAAGCAGCGCCGTGTGCCCTCGAAGCAAAATATGGTGTATTTGCCAAGTCCCTCTAGATAGCTAATGATTCCACTACCTAACCAGGCTAGATTGAAACTCACTGAGATCTCCTATGTGCATCGAATCAAGACGAACTTCCGAGCAGCCCCCAGCATAGACTATAATATATGAGAAAGTGAACGCTTAACCCGGATTTTCCTCGTCTTGTGACAAGGTGGGAGCTGGAAGCCCATGAAAACACCGTGGCAATCTAATATACGAGCGACGTTAAAGTTTCTCCTGGTTGGGATCAGTGTATCATTGTTCTTAAATCAGGTTGCTTTTGGGTTATGCGCATCGTTGATAAAGGGAACCATGGCTTTCAATGTTACCAAGTGTGGTCGCTTATCTCCTGAGAAGACCTTCAACAATAGCCGTTTAGAGAAGCTCCAGTTTATCAAGGATCTCACCATGGAAGATCGCAAGACCTTCTTCGATAGCTATCGTGGTCTTGTGATTGAGGGTCTTGTGGTTCGATCTCTAGCCGTTAGAAGCGGGTTGACGCCAGAAAAAGGGGCTCTTAATGGGCAGAATATTACAGTCTACATTCCTCCCGGTCCCGTATCTTGCCAGCAGATTCTAAACAAGCGGATTAAAACCTTGCTTGATGAAGCTTGTTGCGAAGGTGGAGGGGAGGCCCCGTGCTTGCTTAATACGACTTATGTATTTAAGAATATTAGTGTCCTTGGCCCTGCTCAAGGGGGAGCCGGCAACGCTAAGAGAATGAAGCTGGCCGTAAACAAGACGTTTCTGAAAGCTAACAACCATCTTAAAAGAAAGCAGTTCAGCGAGGCTGTCACGCTTTATGAACAGCTTCGGAGTCAAAAGCTGCTCGACACCAGAGGCCACTACTTCCTCTCGTATTCCTACCGGATGCTTGATCAATGCCCGAAGGCGATTCCAGTATTAGAAATCGTTCACAAGAAATCAGAGGCGAATTCATATTGGGCAAATGAAGAGGGAGTCATAAAAAAAGCGATTCTACTCTACGCACGATGTCTATCAAAAACGGGGAGAAGCGGTGAGTCGGTTCTTGTTCTTCAAGGCTTCCTAGCAAACCCTAAACGTTTCAAAGAGGAGATTAAGGCTTCTTTGGTTCATGGCGATTTTGGGCGTAGTCGTACTACCAAAGAGTTTCAGCAGTATATGCAAGACGCCCAGAAAGCCTTGAGTCGTGCTATGAATCCCCAATAAATTCGATAAACTTGTGCAATGCCTGGGCGCGATGGCTTTTTTTATTTTTTTCCTCTGGAGAGTATTCCGCCAAACTGCGGGCGTCGTTGTCTGGAAAAAACAAGGGATCGTACCCAAAGCCGAACTCACCTTTTGGTGATTCGCCAATTCTACCTTCAAAAGTACCTCTGAAGAAATGGACTTGGCGAGTTTCATCTAGAAAGCACAGGCAGCATACAAATCGCGCGCTTCGTTGTGGCTCAGGTATGCCTTGAAGCTCTGTCAGAAGCTTAGTGTTGTTAGCAGCATCATTACCCTCCAGACCACTGTAGCGGCTTGAGTAGACTCCTGGAGCGCCATCCAAAGCATCAACTTCAAGGCCAGAGTCATCCGCCAGAATGCATGCATCCGTGTAGGGTTTGACGGCCTCAGCTTTAATTTGCGCGTTCGTCTCAAAGGTCGTGCCTGTCTCTTGCCAAGAAATTTCTTGATCTAAGCTAGCTAGGGATCGGACATCCCACATTGATCCAAGAACCGCTTGCAACTCAATAATCTTCTTAGGGTTCTGTGTGGCAAGGTAAATTACTCTCTTTTCCGACCGCATGTCTTGATCCTTTGTTGGTTGGTGTGCCTGTCCACAAGGGCTAAGATCTTGGAAAACAAATCTTACCGATGTAAACTCCTGAGCCGAACTTAATCTGGTTGTTTTTCAAAGTCACTATAACAAAAGAGATCATTATGACAGCAGAAGATATCGTAGCAAGAATCCAAGAGCAACTGCCTGGGGCCGTTGTCAAAGCACAAGACCTGACAGGTGGTGGGGATCACTGGCGGTTGGAAGTAGTCGCAACCGAATTTTCGGGGCTTAACATGGTGGAACAACATCAACTGGTTTACAAGGCCTTGGGCGAATGGATGAGTGGTCCTATTCACGCACTTAGTTTGGATACCAAAGCGCCTTAGTTTTTTGTGCTTGTTTTTTTTAGGCATGGATGGTTTTTTGATGACCTAGCTTTTATGCCTAAAAATTAAGCATATATGTCTTTTCGAGTGCGTTTATTTGGTATGGGTTTATCATACCACGTCTATACATCTTGCTTCTTGACTTGGGAAGTCCTCAAGCGTTCGTTGGGAAAAGGTTGACTTAGTGTGACAAAGAAATCAAGTTTGAGTTGGTTGCGAGCAGCATTCCATGCAGGCTGTTGCGATCACGAAATGGAGCTTCTTCAATAAGCTCTTGATATCGTTTTCGTAGAAGCTGCTCAAGGTTCTCGCACAGCTTGAGAGCCGTGGCACAGCCGATCGTGTGTCCAAGCTGTGATCCGAGGCGTTGGGCTAAGATGCAAAGCTCAGTTGGAATGGAAGAGGTTTCGCAATCTGGGATACCACGATTGGCGATGATGAGGAGCCGCAACTGCTGGCCGTTATCCCTGTGATTTTCTAGGCATTTTGTGATTTTTTGCCGTTCGGGCAGGTGAAGACACCTTTGGTATAGATCGAGGGTACCAAGTTCCAACGATAAGAGACTGTTGAGCTTTCGAATGTACCGAGAATCGCGGAATAGGGTTACTTGAGGCCGTACGCGACGTGCAGACAAGCGAAGTACGTATTCCTGATGTGAGTTGGAAACTGATTGCCAGGCTTCCATAGTTCCTCCGAAAGTGACAGGATGTCGTTTTTACATGATTCTCGTAAAAATCGCAATAAAAACTAGGGTCGGTTGACGTTTCGAACGCAAGCATCTGATATGCCTTGATAAACACAATACGTTGTCGCTCGTTGTCACCATATTCCCTCTATGCCTCTTGCCTCGCTCCTAGGCTCGAATAGAGTGTCTTCGGAACGTCAACAGCCCTAAGAATCAGATGTACATTCCGATGCTTATCCCTAGGATAGGGGCTTCAAAGTCCTTGACCTTGTCCACGTCATCCCGTGTTTGATCTTCTAAGTCAGCTTCAAAGGTTCTTTCAGCCTCCTCGATTGTTTGGTTACTGATATCCTCGATTGCTGACGGATTGGCAATGTTGCCCTTCATTTCAAGCTGTGATTGGCCTCCCTCTGGAAATGTGTAGCCCAAATTGAAGCTTAAGTAAATGGAGCCGATTGGTACCTTCCAGCCGAGACTGATGCGATTCACCGTCTGCACAACTCGGGCTCGGGCCTCAATGGAAATTACCGAGTTGGTATTGATCGAGCCTGCGGAGGAGCTAAGGATCAAATTCGAGTCGATGCGACCCTCAAGGCTCAGGGCCCTCCGGGACCAGCCAAAGCCAATATATAAGGATTCTTGAAACGGGAATATCAAGAATTCAAGCCCCCACTGCGGCCCATAAACTCCATCAAAGTCTATGGTTAAGTCGGGGTTTTCGATGGCTAGGCCATCCTGATTTGCAAGGACACCCCGACTGTATTCAACTTTGACATCAAATGGTAAAGATGGAACAAAGAAGCCACGAAACGCGAACAAGCCATCGTAGCGAACCATTCCCTCCAAGGGAATGATATCGGGGACGTTTAGGCCTAATCCTAAGCTCCATACCAATCGATCAGCTATGGTTTCAAGCCAAGGCTCAGGTACAGAGATAGGCTCATTTTTTTCCTGAGACTTGCCTTCATAGGAGAATGTGAATAACAATAAAAGAGGAGGCCAAACTCTTGTCATTGGGAACCTACTGAAAATTCTAAAGGGTATCCTTTTGATAGTATAACGGTAAATTAGCCATTTTCTCATCACCCAAAAATCGAAAAAGTGGATTCAATTTTATGAGTGCGAAGGACGAACGAAAATTTATGCACGACCTTTCTAATCCTATTGCGATTGCTCAAGGTAATATTAAACTAACTTTGCGAAAGCTCAAGAAAGATCCTAACTCGCTGACGATTGAGCAAATTGTAGAGCGTTTAGGTAAGGCTTCGGAAGCTTTTGATCGAGTTTCTGAGATGATGAGTAGCCGTCGTCAAATTCTTCTTGACCAAGAGGAACCTGAAAGCCAAGCAAGTTAGTCATGCGGCATCTGGGATGTATTTATGAATGACATTCATTAGGGTTTCGAAGTTTACTGGTTTGGTTTCGTATTCATCGCATCCTGCTTTCATAGCCCGCTCGCGATCTCCTTCCATAGCATTCGCACTTAGGCCAATAACGGGTACTTTTTCGGTGGCTGGGTTGGATTTTATGGCATTGGTAGCCGTCCAACCATCCATCACGGGCATCCTCATGTCCATAAGAATCAGATCTGGATGCGACTCTGTCTCCAGGTAATCAACCGCTAGCTGACCATTTTCAACACAGTCGACTTCAAAGCCTCGACGGGCCAGTCGGCGCGAAAGCATGTCGCGATTCATTTCATTGTCTTCTACGATGAGTATCTTAGCCACGTTTGATGCTCCCACTCAGTATAAGCTCCATCGGAGCGAATCCTAGTGCCTTGAATTTCCTGTTCAATCAAGCTGTCAAATAACTAATATAGCTAGTTAATTTACTTGGCAGGTGCAGCCTTGAAACGACTCTATCCGACTCCGAGTGAATATCTGCGAGGCCCCTAAATTTTTTTTTGAGGTTCCCGATACCTTTGATGAGACTTTATATTAGGAATGGCCCGACCTTCATGAATAGTGTTTGTCTACTTGTCGATCTAGATGAAACCGGTTTGCAGGATACCTGGCAAGACGAGGTCTATAAGCACGATCTCTTCTTAGAAGTTAACTACTGCAACCGGGAAGATGTCTATCCCATGCTTACTAGTGGCAACGTGGTGAGTATGGTTGTGTTCGCTCAAGAACCCGATGTAGAAGTATTCAATATCTTAGAGTTATTCAAAAAACACGTAGGTGGAATTCCTAGTTTTCAAGCTATTGTTTGCGATAAGCCAAGCCCAATCTATCTGACTCAAGTTTTTGAGTGGGGGATTGAAAAGTTTTTCACTCAAGAGAGTTGGGCTCCGTTGACTGCATCACTAACTAAGGAAGTTGAAAGCCTTGCTGATGACGGTGAAAGTCCTGAAGCGAAGATCATTCAGCTCAACCGATCTATTTTATCAGGAGATCAAACCCAGATTGCCGAATCTGAGGAGCTGGTGAATGAGTGCGCTGAATATGATTTTCTGGCAGCTTACTCAAAAGGAACTGCCTTGCAAGCCGTTGGGCGCTTCAATGAAGCGATCGATGCGTTCCGAACCTCTCAAGAGATGAATAATCTTTTCAGGCCATCGATATCGGGGATTGGAGAAAACCTCCTCGTCCTAGGAAAAGTTGATGAAGCTATTGAAGTGTTTCAAGAGCTAGAAAAAGTTAATAAGCGCAGCGTCGATCGAAAGGCTAACTTGGCCTCGGCTTATATGGAAAAAGGCGATTTTGAAAAAGCGAAGGCATATCTTAAGGAAGCCCATCGATTGAACCCGAAGCACCCGAGGATAGCAGAAACCAAAGCCCAGTTTCTGATCACTCAAGGGCGTATTGGAGAAGCATTTAAGCTGATGGATCAGCTTCACGATGTAGGCCCATTTTTTGCTGCCAAACTTAATGAAATGGGAATCAGACTTTCCCAAAAAGGCAAAGGTAAAAGTGCTCTAGCTCTATATAAAAAGGCTCATAAAATCGTTAAGGCTGAGTTGCGCTACAAGATAAGCTTGAACGCGGCCTTGGCTTGTTATCGAATGGAAGACTTTAAGCTGTCGATGAAGTACCTGCTTCGCTGCGAGAAGGAGTATGGTAAGAAGTTTGAAAAAGTCGATAAGATAAAGTTAGCTATACAAAAAGCTATGAAGAAACCAAGCCCCACAAAGGCGGCTGGATAGGAGTTGGACTCGATGGAAGTGGTAAGAGGGATTACCATGCATACCATTGTGATAGTAGTCGATAAGCCTGAGAAGAGCGTATCGATGACCACCCTATTGCAGCGGATGGGGTTCAAAACCTATGTTGCACAGTCTCTCTACGAGGGGCTTCGAGTGATCGATCAGGAAATGCCGCACCTTGTAATCTCTGATGCTTTGTTATCTGATGGTACCGTTGGAACCCTCTACGATCGTCTTCAGCAGCAACCCTTACTTTCGAACACTCCAATGCTTGCTCTTGTAGCTAATAAAAGCAAGGAGCAGTTGACTCCTTTGAAAGGACGAAAATTTGCAGGATTCTTGCTTGGTAAGTTTGATGGCAAGACTCTGGTCCAAAAGGTGAAGGAAGTGCTTGCCTCAAATAGCAACGTATCTCCTTACTTTGTGAAGTTTGATAAGACTGATATAGAAAATAAATTGACTCTTTGTGTTCAGGCGACTGTACTTGGCAAATCTGGTGATCAAGTGATCTACTTATCTGAATCGGAAGTCGACCCAGACGCGTCCCTCGTTTGCTTGCCAGATGATTCTTCAAGACATCCAGCCCTTCTTAAAATGGGTACAAATATCATCAAAGGCGAGGATATCTACAATATATTTCCGTTAAGTCGTATCAAAGGCAAAGGGCGGCGCTGGTTGTGCGATCTTCCTGATATCCGAATGATTGGTGATGGCGATGGAAGCGCAAATCGTCGTCTGATGTTTTACGATCCTAACATGAATCGATTTGAACAGTTTAAGGAAGTGTTGTCTGGCTATAATATGGAGTTGATCCATATGGCGTCGATTCAAGCTGCGGCGTCTTTTGTGGCTCGTGACTCTGCCAGCGTGCAGTGCATCTACCTGGATGAACTTCCCTCAGACTCTGGTGGAATTCAGTTCAAGGAGGCATTGAGTCGGGTGAGCCCAGAAATTAGGCCTCCCGTGATAGCTGGAACTGGCTCACTCAACGCGCGATCTACATCTGAAATACGGTTTATCCGAAAACCCTTTGGCCTAGGTGTGCTTGTCGAAATGATTGATGCTGCCTTTAAGTCAAAAGAAAGCTTCACAGGAAAGACGGCGAACCTGGGAGTCACCTATCAGGCTCCAGCTAAGATCCTGGGCTTAGATGAGACTGGTGGCATCATCCAGATTAAGTTTCCCATGCTCAAAGGAACTCAAGTGAGGTTGGAGCATAGCTTATTGCATGATCTTTGGGATGGCGAAAACAAGGTCGATATCATCGAAGTGGCAACTCTACCTGGAAAGCCTGATGTTTGGCAAGCAAAGTTTGTTGCGAACCGTGCCCTTGGTAACAAGGCGAAATACTGGGAGCGAGTTCAGAAAGCTCTGGAAGGGCACCTTGCAGAAGATCCTCAAGAATCAGCTTAGCGTGTGACTCTAGCAACCTTGTTTTTCAATCCCGATCTTTTAAGCTAGTTCTGCCGAAAATAATCTGCAGACTTTTTCATAGCCTCTTTAAAATCACTTCTGCGATTCTGACGAATGCTATTTTCCATTAAATGGATTTGGGATTTGAAACTTTCGAAAAGCTGGTCAGTTTCTAGATTTAGTCGTTGGATATCAAAATATAAGTCCTGATTTTCGAATACCACGTTCTTCGTGACCCCCACTTGATGGGCGAAAGTGGTACCAGCAACATCTTCCAGATCTTGAAATGGAATGCCAGATGACTCCAAAACGTTGGCATAAAGAAGGTTGAGCATGTGGGCCGAACCAAGGACGTAACTCATAAACGTATCATGCTTCTCTAAAGGCATTTTGATAATGTTGGCTGATGTTTGTCGAAACATGGCTTCCACCACATCAACAGACTCAGACCGCTTTGGCCCATCGCAGATGATGATATTGCGACCAGAGAGAATTTTAACATCAGGTCCAAACATGGGGTGAATCGAGACTACGTCTAGGCCTGTTTGATTTGCCAAATTGAGTCCACTCATGATAGGTGATTTCAAAGATGTTAGCTCGATAATAGGAGCCTTGATGGATCGCTTGCATAGATCAAGCAGAATCTCATTGGTACTTTCCATTGGGGTGGCGAGAATGATCATCTCAGCCCAAGCTAAGCCGTCATCTAGGCTTTCAACATAGTTGTATCTGGTTTTTGAAAGCCTAGATCTATCAAAAAGCTGCACATCGTGACCCAAGGCTTCGAAAAAATGGGCCATCCACTGCCCCATGTTACCTGAGCCACCAATGAGAAGAACTTGTTTTACGGCCTTGGAACTTCCCTGAGCCAGCATCATGGACTTGATCTCATCTTGTTCTAAAACTGAGTATTTAATGAGGTTCTTCATGATGGATACAGCTAAGTCGGGTTCGATTCCGGCATCTCGTGCCTGTTGGCGGGTACGATCCAAAATGACTTTTTCCACCTTGTAGTCTTTGACAGGAAGGTTATTGGCTCGTTTGTACTCCCCCACCTGTCGGCATAGGTTCATCCGTTCAGACGTTAGCTCCAAAATTTGAGCATCTATATCTCGGATCGATTGTCTTAGCTGGTTCAAATCATCCACGTTCGCTGCCCTCACCTGGTCATTCCTTAGTCAGCCTATTTATCACATGTTTACCTCTTAGACACAACTAGAAGCTCTGATACAGAAAAAAATCTAAGTTTCAATAGCTTACGACTCAATATTTGGGACTCAGGATTGCACTTTCCATGGCAGCAGCCGTGGAGGTGGTATTATGTTGAAGTTGTTGCTAGCTATTATTGTTTTATCTACGCCCGCATTTGCCTTAGCAAATGAAATTCCTCAAATGTCCTCAGCCTGCGAGAATCCAGCAGCTCTCGCCGACGATGGCCTTGCTCTGATCAAAAGTTTCAGGCACCAGGGAGTTCGACCCCACATGATGGTAGAGGCTAGTCAAGGTCCAGTATGGCATCGAACCCAGGATATTGTCAGCCAGTCGTTCGGTTTTCCTAAGCAAGATCTTTTGATCCATAGTGTCTCAGAACTTAGGTTTTTGCCTTACACACTATCCCATCGAAAGATTCTTTTGATTGTCCAGCGAGACAGGGAGCTCACAGAAGCACGAGCCCTTAAAGTGCTTCAGGTTGCTAAAATGAAAAATATCGTTATTTCAGTGCTATGGATTGGGCCTGGAGAGAGCCCGATACTGTCCGCTCTGAGCGCAAAAACATCCGGCACTTACCTGAGTACGGCTGAAATTGTGAAGAAAACTTGCTTTAACTTAGTCTTGAGCCAAGCTTCTTCTACCAATTCTAGAGGAAGCTCATCTTTGATGGTGCTGAAGTTCTAAAGCGAGCTTTACATCTTCGAGTGTGACGTTTTCTCTTCTTTCCAAATCAGCGATTGTTCGTGCCACTCTTAAGGCTCTCACCTGCGATCTTCTGGTCGGTAGGGCTCGTTGCAGTTTTGTCACCGCTTGCGATTCCTCTCCAGATAAAAAGCGACATTCAGTCAGAATCTGGTGAGCAGGAATCTGACCGTTGGCACGCACACCTAGTCGGTCGTGACGATGTTTGGACCAGGCCCGTGCGCTATCAATTTTCTTTTTCATCTCTAGGGTTTGCCCCTGAAAGCTTGTCGCACCAAGCAGCGATAGCTGATCTTCGTTTGGTTCATCCATCGTAAGGTGGATATCGATTCGATCCATCAAGGGGCCCGATAACTTTTGTTGATAGCGCGTGATAGATTGTTGGAGGCATTGGCAAAGGCGACGACGGCTACCAAGCCAACCACATGGGCAGTTATTGGCGGCGGCAACCAACAAGAACTGGCCAGGCCAAACCTTCTTTTTTTGGGCTCTCGAAACCTGGATTTCACCGGTTTCTAGGGGCTCTCGCAGACCTTCCAAGAGATCACGACGATATTCAGGCAGCTCGTCCAAAAACAGTATTCCGCCATGGGCAAGGCTGATGTCGCCGGGCAAGTCGGGAGTTCCTATGATTCCCTGAGCACTGCCTAAATGGTGGGGAGATCGAAATGGAGCCCGTCCAGCTAGGAGTCGAGAGGGTATGGATCTTTCACTTAAGCTGTGAATCTTGAGAACATCAAGGTGCTGTTTCGGTTCCAACAGAGGCATCAAACTAGGGAGCCTTTGGGAAAGCATCGATTTACCAGTTCCTGGTGTTCCTCGCAAAAAAAGATTATGCATGCCTAGGATGACTGTTGTGATGATTGTTTTTAGTTTTGGTGTCAATTGCATATCATCAAAGCTTACTGTGTCGCTACTGCATATTCCTGCTGGTGGTGTGATCACTTCTTGGGGATCTTGGGACCCGTTTAACCAAGCAATAATCTCAGAAAGATTTTCAAAGTGAAGGATTTTCATGTCTTGATGAGCGCCTGGAATTTGTCGCAAAGCTGCCAGCTCATGTTGATTCTCTTTGGGCAAGATAAGAACTTTGGCCCCCTGAGCTTGAGCTTCAAGGACGAGGGGGACAATGCGCAACACAGGTTTGATTCCACCATTAAGGCTAAGCTCGCCAGCGCAATAAATCTCTTCAAGGTTGGCTCTTATTTTTGATGTGGTGTGCAACGCAAACAAAGCGATGGCAGCAGGTAAGTCGAAGTGGCTATTGAAGTGTGACTCAGCGGGTGAGCAGGACAAAATAATCTTTTTAGCACTCATTTTAAGCTGCGACCGTTCAAGGACTGTGGTGACCTTTTCACGAATACTTTTAACAGTTTCAATGTGGAGACCGAGCCCTTGAATGCCAGCGAAGCCCCTTGCGTGGCAGCACTCGATTGTGACTGATGAGCATTGAGATCCATGGAACGCGATGGAATGAATTTTGGGATTCATTGTTGCCTCCTTTCTGGGGTAAAGATCGAACAGGAGGCTGTTTTTTTCCTGGGACTTTTTCCCTTAAGGACTGACATCTCGTCTTGGGGTATGGTATCAATATGACCACCGAAAGGTGGCTCTAAATAATGACATAGTTAGAAAGTGAGTTAGTTCATGGCACAGGCTTTAGATCATTCCAAATGGCAAATTGCTCTGCAAATCGAAGCAATCATCAATCAAATGATTCCAGAAGGCGGTGATCGTGTTCGGACTGAAGACGTTTATAACACCATTGAAAGGCCAAAAGAGCCTAAGATGGGGGACTATGCGTGTCCGTGCTTTCGATTTGCCAAAGCTGTGCGCAAAAAGCCACCCGAGCTAGCATCAGCCATCTGCGAGGGCTTGCTGGCAGACGGTGGGGCCTGGATTGAGCATGCTGAGACGGTGGGACCATTTCTGAATCTCAAAGTGAAACTGGCCACATTGAGTAAGTACCTTTTTTCTGAAGTGCAATCTGGGGAGTACTTCAAGAAAATAGCAGTTCAAAGCGAAAAGCCTAAAGTTATGATCGAGTATTCACAGCCGAATACTCATAAGGTTTTTCACGTGGGGCATATGAGAAACGTGGCTCTTGGTGATGGCCTGGGTCGGCTTTATGAGTACTGTGGCTATCCAGTGGTTATGGCAAATTATATTGGCGATGAAGGAGCTCATATCGCCAAGTGTCTTTGGTATATTCAAAAGCATAATTTAAAGACTCCCGAACAAGGGCAAGGAGAGTGGCTCGGCGAGATCTACTCTAAAGCTTGCATCCTACTGGAAGATGCCTCTGCTGAAGAAAAAGCTAAATACCAAGAGGAAGTTTCCGAAGTCTTGCGAGCCATTGAATCCAAGAAGGGTGAAACCTTTGATTTTTGGCAAACGTCACGGCAGTGGTCGATAGATGACTTTAAGGATATTTATAGCTGGGTCGGTGCTCGGTTCGATCATTGGTTTAGCGAATCGGAAGTATCCGAAGAAAGTCAGAAGATCGTAGAAGAGTTCTTAGACAAGGGTGTTTTTGTTGAAGACGATGGCGCGATCGGGATCGATCTAAAGGACGATAAGTTAGGCTTTGTGATTTTACGAAAGCGAGATGGTAACACACTTTATGCAACCAAAGACTTAGCCTTAGCCCGTCGCAAGTATAGTGAATTTGAAATTATAAAATCCATCTATGTGGTAGCGTCTGAGCAGAATCTTCATTTTAAGCAAGTTTTCAAAACTTTAGAAAAGATGGGATTTGAACAAGCCAAAGATTGCTATCATCTTAGCTATGGGATGGTTGTCCTACCAGATGGAAAAATGTCGTCACGTAAGGGCAATGTAATCACTTTCAAGGAGCTGAAACAGGCTCTAACAGTTGAGATGGAAAAGAAATTAGAAAAGTATCAGGGTGAATGGACAGCAGAAGAAATCGCTGATACCAATCATAAGCTTTGTGTGGGGGCGATTCGTTACGGAATGATTTGCTCGGATCCTGTCAAAGACATTGTATTTAATATCCAAGATTGGACTTCATTTGAAGGAAATACTGGTCCCTATTTGATGTATGCCTATGCCAGAACGAAATCAATCATGACCAAGGCTCAAGATCAAGGGTTGGAAGCAAATCCTGAGTTTCATCACCTGCTAAAAGAGGATGATGAGCGAGAGCTTCTCAGATTCTTAAATGATTTCAACAATGCTGTCTTGCAGTCTTGTGAAGGCAACCGCCTAAGCAGCTTGGCTCACTTCTTGTTTGATATGTGCAAAACATACAACCGAATGCTGTCGAATGTTTCCATTCTTAAAGCAGATAGTGATGATCTAAAGCGAGCGCGTTTGGCACTGCTCGATACGTTCGCAACGACCTTGAAAACAGGTCTTGAAATACTTGGCATCAACACACCAGAACGGATGTAAAATGGAATTACTAAGAATTGCCGGTGCAACTTTGAATCAGATTCCCATGGATTGGGATGGAAATACCGCGCGGATCGTAGGTTTATTAGAAGAAGCACGGGACAAGAAAGTTGCTGCCCTGTGTTTTCCTGAACTTGCGATTTCTGGATATAACTGTGAGGACATGTTCTTAAGTTTGCATGTAGCGCGCCGGGCTACGGAGTGCTTACTGGAAATCCGGCCTCATACCAAGGACATCGCAGCTATCATCGGACTGCCTGTCTATTATCAAGGAGCGATGTTCAACTGCGTGGCAGTTCTTCAGAATCAAAAAATTCTAGGCATCATTCCGAAGAAAGTTTTGCCCCGAGAAGGAGTTCATTATGAACCTCGGTGGTTTCAAGTCTGGAGTTTCGGTGAGGCCGATACGATAATCATCGACGGCGAAAGAGTCCCGTTTGGTGATCTGAGGTTTCAATTTGGAAAAGTTGGACTTGGTATCGAGATTTGTGAGGAAGCCTGGGGCTCTCAGGGGCCATCGGCCCAGGCTATCTCAGGCACAGAAATCATTATGAATCCTAGTGCCTCTCACTTCGCCATGGGTAAGTACGGAACCCGAGAAACCTTGGTGGCTGATGCCAGTCGTGCCATGCAGGTGCATTACGTGTATTCCAATCTAGTTGGTTTGGAAAACGGCAGAATGATCTATGATGGTGGGGTCCTCATCGGTGAATGTGGCAAGATTGCGGCACGTGGTCCTCGCTTTGGCTTTCAGGAAAGTTCTCTTCTCATTAGAGATGTGGATCTTGATATCGCGCGGGTTGGCAAGCTGAATAACCGCTCTTTCAACCTGGGTATGGGTACGCCTTTGCCACTCACAGTGGATGGCGATGTCTTCCCCATTTACGAGAATATCCCTCTTCAAAAAGATCATCTTGCAGATGTTCGCTTGCCAACCAATCGTGAAGAAGAGTTTCTCCAGGCTGAGATGCTGGCTCTCTTTGACTATCTTCGAAAGACCAAGAGTCAAGGGTATGTTGTTTCATTGAGTGGTGGTTGCGACTCGTCAGCTTGTGTGACACTCATAGCTCATATGGTCGCCGAGGCCCTGAAAGAGCTGGGTCCAGATCGAATGAACCAATACTTTAAAAAGGATATTAAGTCCCAAGATCCGAAAGTTTGGATCAAAAGCCTGCTGACTACTGTTTACCAAAGAACTTCAAACAGCGGCTCGGTTACGTTCGAAGCCGCTCAGAAACTATCGGAAGAAATCGGCTCTGAATTTCATCATCTGAACGTTCAAGGCTTGGTGGATGGCTATGTCGACCATGCTGAGGCGGTCTTAGGTCGTAGTTTGAGCTGGGATAAAGATGACCTATCTCTACAAAACATCCAGGCGAGGGCTCGGGCGCCGATGGTTTGGCTACTGGCGAATATCAAAGGGGCTATCCTAGTTTCCACCAGCAATCGGAGCGAAGCTGCTGTGGGGTACGCGACAATGGATGGTGATTCTGCTGGTGGCATCTCGCCTTTGACTGGCATCGACAAACACTTTTTGAGGCAGTGGTTACGCTGGGCAGAGACGGAATGTGAAAAAGGGCTTGGGCCTATTGCCTCTCTCAAGCTCGTCAACGAGCAGCAGCCCACTGCTGAATTACGGCCACAGGACTCGGGTCAAACAGACGAAGCAGACCTGATGCCTTATGCAGTCCTCGCTCAGATTGAACGTTACTTTATCCGTGACAGAATGGGACCAGACTCAATTTTAGATAAGTTGGAGTCAGACTTCCCGGATCTAACCGAAGCGAAGCTGAAAGACTATTTGATTCGATTCTTGACACTATGGAGCAGGAATCAATGGAAGCGGGAGAGATATGCTCCTAGTTTTCATCTCGATGATGTGAGCCTTGACCCCAAGTCCTGGTGCCGCTTTCCCATTCTGTCATCAGGTTTCGAGCGCGAGATTCGAGACCTATAGTTGAGCCGTACTTTTGAAAGGATTTTTATATGGGATTTGGCAGCGACAATCATTCAGGAGTTCATCCTAGAGTCCTCGACGCCTTGATTGCTGCAAACTCAGGTCACGTCAGCTCGTATGGGGCAGATCCGTTTACTGAAAAAGCACAGGAGATGGTTAAGGAGCAGTTTGGTGACCAGGCACAGGTGTTTTTTGTGCTCACTGGCACAGGTGCCAATGTTCTGTCTGTTCAAGCTTCGTGTCGAAGTTTCGAGGCGGTTATCGCGACTGATGCAGCCCACCTTTACTGTGATGAGTGCGGGGCTGTGGAGCGAATGACAGGATGTCGTGTAGCGACTGTTCCCCATCAGCAGGGAAAACTTAGCCCCGAAGGCCTGTTGTCCCAACTGAAGCGAGTTGGTGATGTTCATTCCTCCCAACCTCGCTTGGTTTCAATCACCCAATCAACAGAGCTGGGTACAGTGTATCAGCCAGATGAAATCAAAGCCTTGGCAGAGATCACAAAATCTCGAAACCTATTCCTTCATGTGGATGGGGCACGGTTGAGCAATGCTGCAGCTGCTTTGGAATGTCGTTTTGCCGATATCACAGCTGCCTGTGGTGTTGACCTTGTTAGCCTTGGAGGAACTAAGAACGGGATGATGGTGGGTGAGGCCGTTGTCGTGCTGAACCCGGCCCTTGGGGAATCGTTCCCCTGGTATCGCAAACAAAGCATGCAGCTGGCGTCTAAGATGAGATATATCTCTGCGCAATTCAGTGCGTGGCTTGAAGATGACCTTTGGCGAAAAAATGCCTTGAATGCCAACCGTATGGCTCAGCGTCTGGCCACCGGCGCATCTCAGCTGGAACAGGTGGAAATCTTATATCCCGTAGAAGCCAATGAAATCTTCGCCCGGCTGCCACGGCAGTGGATCGATCCCCTGGTGGCTAAATATAACTTCTATGAATGGGAGGCTAGCCTCAATCAGGTCCGATGGGTTACTAGCTGGGATACCCAGGAGCAAGATGTGGATGCTTTGCTACATGATATGCAGCTCTTAGCTAGTTCTTGAGACGATGACCAAGGGCCTTTGCCCTTGGTACTAGCCTATATATTATGGAAGAATAGAGTCGACACGCTCCAGGATAAACAAGTCCTGCCCCATCTCACCAGAATTATTACCTGTGACAATCCTTAGCTCATCATCGACATAGGCGTTGATTAAAACGCCGGTGACTCCAATCGGGCCGGGAACAGGTAATGACTTTAGCTGCCCTTCTTCAAAGTCCGTCGCTAGTTGCACTAAATCTGTACCGGGCTCAGGAAAGCCAAAGCGTATGTCATTGTTGGTAAATTCAATAGCGAGAAAGTCCCCTTCATCAGTGTAGGCGCCGCGCAAGAAGCCAGTGAACTTGAGAACACCAAATCTAGATTCCGAGATGTTGTAGTAATAGCCGTCGCGGCTTACAACCTGATAGACTTGTTCGTAGTTGGTACCGGGACCGAAGCCAAGATCAGACCACAGGTTGCGCCAAGCGCCTTCAACTTGATTAATTTTCTCAGCCTCACTGCGGTCGGTGCTGATCGCTAGTAATTCGTCTACGAGTGGCTGCAGTTGCATGCGAACCTGCGAGAAGTTATCCACGCGGCTGGTGTTGGCACTAGCAATGGCGACGATTTCATCCTTTAACTCATCCACTCGAGAGTCTTTGCCGCCATCTGAAGCTTGCAGAGGTAGTCCCATGAGAGCAAAGCCGAGGGCTAGCGTTCCAGTGAGTTGCTTCATTGTAATTCTCCTTTTTGGCAACTTTTGATGGCCTCATGATAAGCAGGACTTTCAATCAGACTCAATGGAAATCAAAGCCTTAAAGGCTTGCCGCATCAATGGCGAACAGCGCTGTTTGTCATGGGTGATTTGGGGGTGGCTTCGTGATCGGTTCGCGATGGCAGATAAATATCGAAAAGTAATAGAGAAAATTTAAAACCATCATTCTTACGCTGAGAGTAAGAGAAATTAAATCCTATTTCCTGGTAAGAGAGACTCTGAAAGTCAGCTTTTTTTAGCTGCTTAAATCTCCCCTGAAAAAAAAATAGGATTTGAGTAAAGGCTGCAGACGGAGATCCCGAAAAAATAGTTATACCAACCGTGATAGCGTTTTGAGAAGGGGAGATTCATGAAATTTAGCATCAAGGGACAGCAAGAAGGTTTCAGCTTAGTTGAGCTCATGATTGTTGTCGGGATTATCGGAATTCTTGCAACACTAGCAATGCCTCGTTTCCGTCAGTTCCAAGCGAAAGCAAAAATGGGAGAGGCGAAAAATAACCTTACACACATTTACACACTAGAGCAGTCGTATCAGTTAGACAACAACACCTTCATTGATTTTGCTCGCTACGGCCGCCAGGCTGATGGCAGTGTGAACTGCAACAACGTACCAACAGGTGCTCAAGACATCGGTTTTGAAATTTCACCTTGTACCGATGCAGCCGCACCAGTGCCTCGCTATGGATACTTGGTTCAGAACTCAACTCGTTCAGTATTCGACGCCCAAGCTATTTCATCTGCCAACGACAACAACCTTGTATGCCCAGGTAAAGCAGCGCATGGTTTCCAGGTAGACGAAAACAAGGAGTTCACGGATGACGTTGGTGGTACACCAGCTCTAAGGATGTGCTTCTAAGCTCGGCTTCGATATCCAATTAAAAATTTACACCTAGCGCCTCGACAACTTTGTCAGGCGCTTTTTCAATTCTTCTGAAAATGCATCTCCTTGTCTTTTCTCCGGGGTCACGGTATAGCTTTTATGTTGAAAACAATAGCTTATGGGAGCAACCGTCATGGCTTTAATTCCACTTCGCGTACTGCTGGACCATGCCGCAGAAAATAATTATGGCGTAGCAGCCTTCAATGTTAACAATATGGAGCAAATTCAATCCATTATGGAAGCTGCTGACGAGACGGATAGCCCGGTCATCATCCAGGCCTCGCGCGGCGCGCGGGCTTACTCTCAGGATCGCTACCTAGTCGGTTTGATGCAGGCTGCGGTAGAGCTTTATCCACACATTCCGGTGGTGATGCACCAGGATCATGGCAACAGCCCTGAGACTTGCTTTTCAGCCATCCGAAACAACTTTACATCCGTCATGATGGATGGGTCCTTGAAGGAAGATGGAAAAACTCCAGCGGACTTCGAATATAACGCCGAAGTCACTCGAAAGGTTGTGGATGTCGCTCATGCCTTCGGTGTCTCTGTTGAAGGTGAGCTCGGCTGCCTTGGGTCTTTGGAAACGGGCCAAGGTGAGAAGGAAGACGGTCATGGATTTGAAGGAACTCTTAGTAAAGAAGAGCTTCTCACAGACCCTGATGAGGCTGAGCGCTTTGTTGAGCTAACTAAAGTAGATGCTTTAGCGATTGCTATTGGCACAAGCCATGGGGCTTATAAATTCACCCGTAAGCCAGATGGTGCGATCCTAGCCATGGAGCAGGTTAAAGCGATCCATAAGCGCCTGCCCAATACACACCTTGTGATGCACGGCTCATCATCAGTTCCACAGGATCTTCAGGATATTGTGAACAAGTTTGGTGGCGATATCAAACAAACTTGGGGTGTTCCTGTTGAAGAGATTCAAGAAGGCATCAAACACGGCGTTCGCAAGATCAATGTGGATACGGACAACCGTCTAGCTATTACAGGGGCAATTCGCCAAGCTCTTATGGAAAAACCAGGAGAGTTTGACCCCCGCTACTACTTGAAGCCAGCCCGAGCGGCTATGAAAGAAGTCTGTAAGCAGCGTATGACGCAATTTGGCCAAGCAGGACAGGCGCAAAAGATTCGCCAAGTCTCACTAGAGCAGATGGCTAAGACTTACTGTTAGAACCGATACTATTGAGGTATGGTAAACCAGCTTTCGAGAAGAAAGCTGGTTTTTTGTTATGAAGCGGGGAGTAGTGTCGATGACTTGGTTGAATTCGGTAGGAATTGGAGCGATTTTTGGTGCCTTGGGAGTTGGTCTAGGGGCCTTTGCGGCCCATGGCTTAAAAGCACGGCTTTCGGATTATGCGTTGGGAGTTTTCGAAACGGCGGTGCGCTACCAGATGTATCACGCCCTGGCGTTGATAGCTGTGGGTCTCTTAGCAAGTCGGATCGAATCCAATCTTGTTCGGATTGCATCCTACTCATTTATTATTGGCACGATCATATTCTCCGGCAGTTTATATACCCTTGCTTTGACCGGAATTAAATGGTTGGGAGCAATCACACCCATCGGTGGGCTTGCATTTATTGTGGGCTGGATTTGTTTTGCGCTTGCAGCGTTTCGCGTTTCCCCTTGATGATGAGGGAGCATAGAGGCTCCCTTTTTGCTATCCATCTATAGAGCAAGTCCGCAGCTTGCTTGCAATAGAAAACCAGCACGGCGGTTGATACTTATCCCATGTTGCAGAGCTTCTTGATCTAGTTCAAAAATGTCTTGATTCAAACATTCCTCGATCATCCCTACTAAATCGAGTGTTTCAGCAAGTTGCTCTTGATAGATACGATCCCAAGTTTGATTCCAGTATTGGCAAATCTCGTGAAGCCCAAGCCGTGAATCGTTTTTAGAAAGGATAGGTTCAATATCCTTGACTGGATCGAGGCTAAGAAAGCACCACATTCCCTTTACTAAGAGATAGGACATGCGCAAAACTCTATGGGCTAAAATGGTGGGTGCCTGGCGTTGGTAGAACTGCCAATCAAATATAATTTGCATCCTTCTGGGGTCAAGTATCAAGGTTTCGCCCAATTCAGAACATGCTCTTAACTCTAAACCAAGCTGCTTAAAACGGCGATTATAGAGGCCGATCAGTGAGTCCCAACAAGCCAGTGGCGCTGGAAGTGAGGCCTCAATAAGATGCTCAACAGGGCTTAGGATTTTATTTTGATACCTTTCCTCCAGCTCCACTTGGTGTTTTCGCAGAGCCGCTTCCACTCTAACATTGATTTGCAAGCGGTGTGCAGGAGGTATCCTTTGATCAGCTGACAATGAATACATGATTGAGTACGGTTTGCGCCACGGACATAACTGCCAGTTCAATAGTGGATTAATGGAACCAATACTAAGGCTAGTGGCTTGCAGAGCAATGTGTTTTTCAAGTTGTGAAGCAAATACGCGTTCCAGAGTTTCTTGAGCCAAATCTTTGAACTGCCATTGGTGCCGCACAGCCTGGCGCCAACTTCCATACTTTTGACATTGGGTTTTGTGTTCCCTGCGAAACGTGCTGAAGAATTGGTCTAGATCATGATTTTGCTTTGATGCTGGCATTCCTGCTCCCTTGTAAATTACAGGGAGCGCCCATCGAGGAAAAACATAGGAAACGATTCGGGTTTTGCTTTGCAAACCTGAATAATATAGAATTATTCAATAAATACATATTCTTATTACTTCCGGCTCTCCTCCGGAAGTTTAACTCAGATAGGCAAAGCTTCGATTTTAAGTATGTGATGCCTTTTTAGATCAATGATATTCAGAATTTTTACGAAAGCTGTGGAGCAATCCTTAGTTTGAATAGGTGTTAAGAAACCGACAGACCTAGTTTTCCAAATGAATTGAGTATCTAGAAAGAAGTCACCGAAAAACTTACCTTTTTGGAATATGCTATTGGCAAAGAGCTGAAACTTATCTTACAGGCATTGCTCCGCTGAGCCTTCAACATCATAGAGAATTCCGAATGTGGGTGGTGTGGAACAGAGCTTGTATCGAAGTGATTTGGGACCAAGGGTGAGTGCTCAGTACGAGGAAAAACACACTTTGCCTAATGGGAGATACCCTGTATTCTAGACTAAATGATCTAGGATGTATGGTTTTGACCAAACCCAAGTCACAAAGCTTCAGCGTTCTTCTTGAGCTTGGCCAGGAGTCAGGTTTCCAAGAATTGCGCGACTTCGTCTTGAGTAGCATAGATCAAGCCGATAGGCAGTCCTATGAGGAAAGGCTCCGCTCGGCTTTGCTATACCTCAACTATTTGTCTCAGATGAGTCAACTAAGCGCGGAAGGTGAGTTCAAATCGTGCTTAGATATGGCAGCAGCCTTGATTAATCTGCTAGGCATTCACCAGAAACACCACCGCTTGGCACCGCTGCAACAAGAATACTATCGCTTGCGTTCGCTTCTTGCGCGGCACGACTCGAATATTTGGGCGTCCCGCTGGAATCTCGGGATGGCTTGCCACACCAATCAAGAAATCGCGCATCCAGAAATCATTTTGGATATGGCGGAAAGCAGTTGGCGTGTTCAGGATGTAACGGGCTTTTATGATTGGCTTGCCAAGGGGCAAGCTTCGAATGACCCGGTTCTACTGAAAAGACTACAGCATCTAAAATGGCAGGCTCAAAGAATTCTAGGCGATTCCACCTGGGCTGAATCGGCTCAGGACGATCCGTTCTGGGTTTGGCAGCATGGCTTACTAGCCGCGCAGGTTCACGAGGATTTTGGTGAACTTCATCGCCTTGTTAAGAAGGGCGGTGATTTCTATAACAGTGAGAAAATCATAGAGTTTAATCTTTGGGTCTTGAGCGGACGGAGTAGAGCTTGGCTGAAGAGACAACTCAACGTAAAAAATTTGAAGCGCCGCAAGGGCCTTTCAGATCAGTCTCACACTCGTATCTATGAACTTGTAGCGTGCTTACAGGACTGTTATGACTACGAGCGCCCATTGCTAAAAAGAATTGAAGCTTTGGGAGATCTGTTGCCGAGCCTGCCTTCTTTAGGCTCCCTTGAGTGGGAGATGCTGGCTTGGTGTGCTGCGGGACGTTGGCTTGTACGAAGCAAGGCCCAGCAGCTGGCGGACCTTTGCTTCCACGAGTATAAAAAGCTCAGCCTAGCACTGAGTCTTAATAAAGATCCCGACTTACTCAACCGGCTAGGAGTTTAAGCTTGAACAACCTTCGCACAGAACTTGTCCCAAAAATCAAAGTCACCCATTGGGATCATAGCAAATCCTTCTTTTCCATGGGTTCTTGTTTTGCGCAGGAGATAGGGCAACGTTTGAAACGCTTCAAATTCAATTGTCAGTTGAGCCCACTTGGAATTGTATTCAACCCTATCAGCATGATTCAGCAAATTGAAGGCTGTCTTGAAGGCCAGGTCTTTAACGAGTTGCATTGCGTCTTACGCGACGAGCTTTACTACCAATTGGATGTCCATTCAGATATCTATAGTTTGAGTCAGGAAAAACTAAACAGTCTCCTCACTGACGCTCAAAATGCTATGGAAAAGCATTTCCTAGCTTCCGAAGTGATTCTTCTCACCTGGGGAACTGCCTTCGCTTATCGTTATAAGGAAACTGGTGCGGTGATTGCCAACTGTCATAAGCAGGAGCCAAACTTATTTGAAAAAATTTTGCTTGAGCCTGATTCGATCGTGGCGCGATTCGAAAACCTCTTTGCTCAATTTCCAGAAAAGCAGTTTATTCTGACGGTTAGCCCTATTCGCCATGTGAAGGACACCCTCGAGCTCAACGGAGTGAGTAAGGCCATTCTCAGGTTGGCAAGTCACAGGCTTAGCGAGAGTCTTGCCAATGTCCATTACTTCCCAAGCTATGAGATTCTCATCGATGATCTGCGAGACTATCGATTCTATGAAGATGACATGCTGCATCCCAGTCGTCTAGCCATCGATTATATATGGCAGCGCTTTACGGAGAGCTGTATTAGTACTCCGACTCTTGAGCTGTGTGAGCGATGGGATAAGGTCCTACGTTCGTTGGAGCACCGGCCTACCAATGCTCAAAGCCAACAGTACCGAAACTTTCTTCTCAAACTAAAAAAGCAAATTCTGACTTTTATCGATTTTGATACCCATCCTGAAATCAAGAAGATCGATCGTGTTTTAGCCATGATTCCTCCGCCCTAAACTATCAATGCCATAGTTGGCAAACGGCAAAGTTTTCCTAGTGCGAGTCCCTTTTATAACCGATCGATGCCCTGTAAAAACTTCGTCAGGAGTCTGTAATGAGTCGAGCGATCCCGTATCTCATAGGGTTGTGCATATGCCTAAGCACCGTGGTGGGTGGGCAAATTCTCCCGAATTCACCCCTGGCCTACAAGACTATGATGAAGGCTAAGAAGACCAATATGTGTTACGTCATCAAAAGCAAGGTGGAGTCTGGTGAGATTCAGGATACTCTCATATTTAATTTCAAGGACTTCATCTATCACTTTCAGACAGATGATCAAGAGCTTGTGACTGTGGAACTGACTAAAATTCTGAAGAATTATGCGGATTGCAACGGTCGAGGAGGCTTAAGAATCGACTTCAAGGTCAAAGATAAGCAATTTCGGGATGAAAAGTACTGTGTACACCCCTCAAAAGAGATCGGTAAGGACGATATCTATACTTGTTTCTTCATCGAAAAAAAGGCTCTCGCAAAATCAAAGGCCAATCAGGCTAGTAAGTCATGTTACAGAATTGAGTTTTTTAAGAAAGCAAGAGCCAGTCTCGATAAAGTGACAAGCCTTAAGCGATCTGATCTCAAAATTCTCGAAAGAAAAGATGTGTGCTTGTGACCAACTATTTACCGAAAATGATAGAAATATTCGTCAAATATGAATCCCCTTTAGGTTTATGCTTGGCGAAAGGGGTGTGACGCTGTGATCCCTATAAAAATTGGCTATCCTAGAAGTTCCCCGGTAATATTGACAAGGAGATGAAAGGGGTATTTTTACAGAAATGTAAGGGTATTTTTATGTCTTGTATGCTATCTAAAAGGCCACCTTTAATGACATTAGAAGTCAATAATAGGCGTTGGGTCTAAACAATTAAAACCCCTTTTCTTGCGATCTCTTTCGCCAGATTGTTTATTTGTGTCGTCAGCACAGTTTATTTATATTTCCTTTATTTTATCTCCATATAGAATTCACAAATCTAAATCTTAGAGCTAAAAAATGGCTATTCAGTCAACTTATAGCTTCTTAACAGAAACCTGCTACGGATCTTCTTTTAACTCAGATTCATATTATCTTTATTTGTCTAAGGGGGCTCCCTGATATACATCTGGCGTCAAACCCAGACGGTGTATCTATTAAAATTTTAGGAGTCCATTATGAAAGTAAAGAGTATCCTAGCTTTAACTGCGGGTCTTACTGCGACTGGTTCTGTTTATGCTGCATGCCCAGCTGGAACAAAGGCTGAGTCCTTTAAGATCGACAACAAGGAAGTTTGTGCCCTTCAAGGAACCTACAAGAGCGACTTGGTTCTAGGTGCAGATAAAGTATGGGTTCTAGAAGGTGGTGTTTTCATCGGTGGTGATAACACTGAGAGTGCCTCTATCACTTTTCAGCCTGGCGCAAAGATCGTTGGTAAGTCAGGTTCTGACTTCCTAGTGGTCAATCGTGGATCGCAGATCTTCGCTGAAGGGACTGCGCAAGCTCCCATCGTTTTCACCTCATCAAAAGCTGTTGGCGAGCGTCGACGAGGAGACTGGGGCGGTCTCATCATCAATGGTAATGCTCCAATCAACGGCTGCGGCAACGTAGCGCTTTGTGAAGCAGAAGGCGAAGGTAGCACTGGTCTATACGGTGGTAACGATGCCTTTGATAACAGTGGTGTTCTAAAGTACGTTCGAGTTGAATTTGCAGGAAACGAAATCACTCCAGAAAACGAGCTGAACGGCATCGCTTTCCAAGGTGTGGGTGCTGGAACAACTGTTGACTACATTCAAGTACACATGAACGCTGACGATGGCGTTGAGTTCTTCGGTGGTACAGTTAACGCTAAGCATATCCATCTTACTGGAAACCGTGATGACTCACTTGATTGGGTGAATGGTTGGACAGGAAAAGTTCAGTATGTAGTTGTTGAGCAATATGGCGACGAAGCTAACAATGGTATCGAAGCTGATAACCTAAGCTCTCCTCAAAACGCTCAGCCTCGTTCTAATCCTGCTCTTTCTAATATGACGTTCATTGGTACAACTAGCGAAGCTGCTAAAGGTGGAGCTGGAATGCTTCTTCGCCGTGGTACTGGTGCCGACATCATGAACACAGTTGTTACTGGATTCAAAGATTCTTGTATCGATATCGATGATACGGAGACTTTCGGACAAGTTAAGATTTCAAGCACAGTGGTTAGCTGTGCTAAGAACTTCGAACTAGAAGCTGGCGACGTATTCAACATCCAAGACTGGTTCCTAGGAAATGCAACTAACAAAGTTGCCAATCCTCAACTAAATGGATACGTACCTGCTGCTGGTTCACCTCTTCTAGGTGCTGGTGTAACACCTTTCGACTTCTACTTCGACGAAGTTGATTACATTGGTGCAATTAAAGACGCTGCAAGTGATTGGACGGTTGGTTGGACAACCAGTGCTCGTAACTAAGGGGATAGGCTGGATTTAATCCAGCCTTCTCCATTTTGGAGTGAACGTAACTAGTGCTTAGTCACATTGAATTCTCGGCTAGGCGTCGAGGAATGATTGAGGAGATAGTACTCCCGTACAGCGACGATTGAGAGACGAAGACAACAACGCCGAGAATTCAATGTGACTAAGCAATAGCTTGTAAAATCTAAGAAGGGTAACGAAATGAATGTGATCAAGCGTATCTTGCTAGTGGCTATTACACTAGCTCTGTTCACAGGGTGCGAAGACAGTGCTGACGATGATGTTCCAGATGACTTTTTTGAACGAGATAAAGCTGGTGGGGACAACCAAGGTGACAATAGCACCGATGGTGGCGATACGAATCTAGGTGGCGGTGATGGTATTGACAATGATGATGTTGTCATTGAAAAAACACCAGAACAAGAGTTTGTTGAAGCTGTCAAAAAGGGTGAAATAGAACTTGTACAAAAGACTCTTGCTGACAAAACTGAATATCTAGATTTGAAAAGCGATAATGGTGAAAATCTCCTTATTATTGCGACTCAATTTAATCACTGGGCCCTGGTAAAGTATTTTTTCGACGCGGGAATATCTCCGTATGATACGGATAAACGCGGCAAAGGAGCAATCGACTATGCGACTGAAAAGGGGCAAGACCTAATTGTGGAGCTTTTCAATAAAGGCTCGATTGAGCAAGCAAAGCTCGATCAGGAGTTTCTCAATGCGGTCGATACAGCCAAGCTTGATCAAATTCAGTTCTTTATTGATATCGGGGCAAATAAAGATGCGAAGAGAGGGCGAAACACAGCTTTTACCATAGCTGTGCCTAAGGGACAAAAGCCGGTCATCGAGCTCCTTATCAGACTGGATGTCAGTTTGATTGTTCAAGGGACCCTAAGAGTCTCAGACTGGACCAAACAATATCATCCTTCGGTGCCTGAAGAGATCGTGAAAATGCTCGAGGATGCTGAGACTGCTCAGCTCGGGGCTGGAAGCTAGCGAAGTTTATTTCATGGAAGAGAATTATCTCTTCCATTTTTTACGTAAAGGGTTCGAAAAATGTTACGATTAGCACTTATGTCCAGTATCCTGATTCCTAGTTTAAGTTATGGTAATAACTTAAACAATCTTGCCGAGGAGCTGCTAGAGCTTCGTAGTCAGGTGGAGTCGTTGCACGATCAACTTGAACAGCAAAAGCAAAGCCACCAAGCCAAGCTCCAGTCGCTGAACGTCATGAAGGCAGACTTGGCAGCGACCAATCAGCGTGAATCTCTTCAGCTCCAGCAGTTGAATCAAAAAATCTCGGATATGCGGGAAGACCTAGGTACTAAGTTTAGTGGTGAGACTGATCTAACGTCATTTACCGAAACAGCATTAGCTGACCTACGATCCTATGTGAGCCAATCACTGCCGTTTAAGGGTGATGAGCGGCTTGCCACTCTCAATGATATTGACGCCAAACTCAGAGATAAAAGCCTTTCGCCATATAAAGCAGCAAATATGCTTTGGGCCTTTGTGGAAGATGAATTACGTCTCCAGAAGGATGTTGGCCTCTATAAGCAGGTATTAACAATCGATGGTGACGAGCAGCTTTGTGAAGTCGCAAAAATCGGCATGCTTGGAATGCTTGTCAAGAGCCCAGACGGAAAATTTGGCAAGTACATAAGAAACAATGAGCAATGGTCATTTGTTACTGTCGAAGGGCAAGCCCAGCAAAAACAAATTGAAGACTTCTTTGTTTCTCTTAAAAAGCAAATTCGCGTTGGTTCATTCACACTCCCCAAGTTCATATAAGGATCAAACATAATGTTACGAGCAATCACACTAAGCCTATTAATGACAGCCATGGCCAGCAACTCCTTTGGCCAAGAAAATCAGGCGGGCCGAGAAACTAAGAAACCAGAGTTACAAGTTTCAAGCCTGGAAGAAGCTTATCAAAAAGAATTTATCTTTCTTCGCAAGCAAAAAAGTCTGTTAGAAGAACGGCTTCGCAGGCAAGAACAAAACGCGAAGAAGACTATCGACGAGGTCAATCAAAGTATCGGCTCGTTGCAGAGACGACATTTCGAACTGAAAACACAGGTTGAACAGAAGAATAGAGAGTTGACTCGTTTGGAAGGAGAGCTGATCGACTTTGATGAGCAAAAAGCAAACTTAGAAAATACCCTTCTTCAATCGAACACAAGTTTAGAAAAGCTTGGTTACGAAGTCGCTGATGACGGTAAGGGGTTTGTCGAGAAGTTAAGCTTCAATTTTCAGCAAGGAACTAGAGCTCTAAGTGATCTTAACCAAGTGAGACAGGAAACAGGAGAGTTCTTTCTTGCTGATGGTCGTAAGGTTACCGGAGATATTCAATACATTGGTCAGGTGGCAGCTTTTGGAAAAAGTGATTCAGGATCAGGCGCTCTTGCCCCAGCGGGATTAGGTAAGCTAAAAGTCTGGATCTCTCCAGAAGGAAATAGAATCCCGGTACCAGATAATCAAAACCAAAGCGATAGCATCTCGCTATTCGTATTTGACTCCTTAGAAAAAGACTATGAGAGCCGCAAGGCTAAGGAAATTATGGACACGCTCCAAGCTGGTGGAATGATCGGTTGGGTTATCACCGGACTGGGCTTCGTGGCCTTATTGACGATCGCGATTCGAGCATTGATCCTACGTAAGGCGCAGTCTTCACAAAAAACCGTAGAAGGGAACTTAGAGCAATACCTTGCCCAGAACGACTTTTCAGGTGCTGAAGAAATGTGTCAGAAAGCTGGTGGGTCGACGGCTAGCCTTGTAAGCTTGGCACTACGAAATCTTGGTAGTCCAAAATTCGAAGATATCGTGTCCGAAGGATATATAGAGCAAAGTAATAAGATTGATCGCTTCAGTACATTCATCCTCGTAGTTTCCGCGGTAGCACCTCTTCTAGGTCTTTTGGGAACAGTCACGGGAATGATTGCGACCTTCGATATCATCACAGAAATCGGTACGGGCGATCCCAAGCTGCTTTCAAGTGGTATCTCCGAAGCACTCGTGACGACGATGTTGGGTCTTATCGTAGCAATTCCAGCACTCTTACTAGGAAACATGCTGACATCTTGGGGTGAAAACCTAAAGGGTGATATGGAAAAGCTTGTTCTTCGTGTGAGCAATGCTTTTAGCAAGGCCTAGGAAGAGGAGATCAGTGCCATGGATCTAATAAACCAAAGCCTTGACCTCCTGCAAATGGGAGGCTGGGTGACTATCCCATTGCTTCTTTCAAGTGCCCTAATGTGGTATGCCATCGCTCATCGATGGATGAATCTAAATCGTGGCTATCAGGGCACGATTCGAAAACTTGTCAAAGATGCTTTAGCCGACAAGCTTCAGGGCGACTCAGTTGTGATTCGTGCTGCTAGAAACGCGGCAGAGACGTATTTCATGTTCAAGTCTCATACTAGCCTCAAGTCGGTGCTAGCAGAAGAGTCCAAAGTATTTGAGAGGGAGCTGGCTCGACACCGCCCCCTTCTTGAAACTTTAGTGATGACTGCTCCGTTGATGGGGCTTTTAGGAACGGTTATTGGCATGATTGAAACATTTGAATCTCTGGGAGATATGACTTTATTCACTCAGTCGGGTGGCATAGCAGGAGGAATCTCTCAGGCTTTAATCACAACGCAGATGGGCTTGATCATTGCAATTCCTGGCTTGTTGTGTGACCGATTCCTAAAACGCCGGGAAGAGCTTCTGCGGGATGAAATCTACCAAATGCAAGAAGTTGTTTGCCAAATATAGAGGACCAACATGAAACTCAGACGAAAAAAAGAACAGATGCAGGGTATCGATATTTCGCCCCTCATAGATATGGTTTTCATTCTACTTATTTTCTTCATGGTGAGTACCACCTTTAATAAGGACATGAAGTTAGACCTCAACCGCCCTGGGGCATCGACAGCCACGGCAGCGTCGACAAAGTCAGTTCGTATCTATATTGATGCTAATAGCGACATCTATGTAGATGAACAGCTTACCAAGCCTTGGGTATTGCAAAGTAAGGTGAGAGAAATCTTGTCGTCCAATAAAGAGAAGCCCATTCTTGTTGTAACAGACAAGGGAGTTCCATCAGAGAAACTAATCGAAGTTGTCGATCAGTGTCGGATGGGAGGCGCTAAAGATGTTGGCGTCGCAACTGAGAAGGAGGCAGGGGCATAATATGAGTCAGCGTACCACTTTTTCTAAGAAGTTAGTCGCTGGATGTTTCTTTGTATTAGGTCCCCTGTTCGTTGTATTTGCAATCTTGAGTTTAAATCGCCTGCTTGTGGAGCTAGATCTAGCTCCCAAAACGGAAAGCACTCACTTTGCAGTGAACAAGACTCCCAAAAAGACATCTCAGAACGAAGTGAAGCCGAAGCCTAAGCCTAAGCCTAGAAAACGGCCCGACAATATTAATCCTAATCTTGACAGCATTCTTGCTGGTTCTAGTTTTGGTTTAGAGTCATATGAATGGTTGGATGGCGATGCTCTCGGTGGTGATCTGCTCGACGATATTAAGAATGCCGCTATGACAGCAGACACTGTAGAACAGCCACCTGTGGTAACGAAAACCGCGTCCCTCGAATATCCTGAGTTTGCAAGGAAGAAGGGGATCAAGGGTTATGTAACCATCAACCTGCTGGTAACCGCGGCAGGTCAGGTTGAGAAGACTCAGGTAATTGAGTCCGTTCCCGATGGAATTTTCGATCAGGTTGCACTTGCAGCGGTCAAACAGTGGAATTTCCAACCAGGAATGAATAAAGGTCGTCGTGTTGCGGTCTGGGTCGAGCAAACCATAAAGTTTTCTCTTAATTAGGAGCCAGCTATGAGTATTTTGAAGAAGGTCTTAATGGCTCTCATGATGGCTTGCTTAGCTGTGCCAACATTCGCCCAAGACCAAGAAGGTGTAGACTATCTCAGCCTTGCCGGGCGCTTGATGCGTGATGGTGACTATCAACGAGCTGAAGAGATTCTGAAGAAAGTTCCACCGAATGAGGTTGAGACCGAAAAGTACAAAACCATTCGAGGTCTTTTATGGTTGTACCAGGAAGACTATGATGCAGCTTTGGAGAGCTTCGATCATATCATTGAAGGCGGAACCGAAGATCGCTATGTCTATATCTACAAGGGACAGGCGCTCTATGGACTGAAGATGTATGAAAAGGCTCTCAAAGTATTTGCAAGAGTTGATGACCTGAGTGCTTCCATACCATCGATCTATCTTATTCGCGGGCGGGCTCATTGGAGCCTTAATCAGAAACCCCAGGCCTGGCAAATGATGGCGCGGGGTGAAGAACGCTTTCAGGATGATTTTAGGTTTATGAGGCTGCGTCTGACTTGGATGATCGAAGAGGGATTATTGGAACAAGCCTACCAGTTGGGAGCCCAGATCATCGGGAAGAACCTTTTTGCCATGGATGATCAGATGGCGATTGCAGCTGGTCTTAGAAACGCAGGGGCTCATGAGCAGGCTATCAAGCTTTTAGAAATACTAAGGCTTCGTTATCCATCTTCCCCCAATGTACTGATTCAACTCGCATACAGTTACATGAAACGAGATAAGCTTTTAACAGCAGCACAGATGTTTGAAAAGGCCTCATACTTCAACGAAAAGTACATTTTCGAAGCGGCAGAACTCTATCGTCGTGCAGGGACCTATGGGCTGGCCATGTCACTAAATCATAAGATCAAAGATCAAAAACAAAAGTTTCGCCAACGTCTCGCGATTCTCATTGCCATGGGTGACTATGAATCCGCAACATTCACGGAGCCGGAACTTGATCGACTTGGTCTATTGCAGCAAGAAGAGCTGCGATATGCCTTGGCTTATGCTTACTTTAAGACAGGAGCACTGGATAAGGTGGAAGAGCATCTGGCTAGAATCACCGAGCCGGGCTTGTTCAAGAAGGCTGTGGCATTGCGTAAAGAAATTGCAAACTGTCAGAGTTCACTCAACTGCGTTTAAGGGAAACGAGCAATGAATTTTAGTCGAGTATTCGCGCTGCTACTATTGCTAGCAGTGCCCCGTGCCCTTGCAAGCGTTGGAGAGCATGGTTTTTTAGATGTAACAGTTTTTGAAGGCGGTGGTCCGAAGCAAGGCTTCGCTATTGTCATTGATAATGAAACGAAGATTAAAACAAGCGATTTGGGTGCAAGCTTAACCAGCCTTCCAGTTGGTGACCATATCTTGCAAATCGAATTCAACGATCAATCCTACCGGCAAGCCTTTAAGATCGTTAAAGATCAACCAACTGTGATACTAATTAATCTGGAAGACGGATTCCAGCCAGATTTTTCGGTGGAGCAGCCTGCGGAACCTAAGGAGGAGCAAGATAGTCTCCGGATATCTCTAGACGGACCCAAAACGGAGTTTCAGGGTCGCATACTGTCCTCGGTCGATCGGCAGCCTATCAAAGGTGTGCGAGTTTACATACGAGGCCTGCAAGAGTCGTCTGTCACCGATGATGAGGGACGATTTAAGCTGGATCTACCGCAGGGGGAGTTGAGCTTTTCTATGGTCCATCCTCGCTTTAATACCCTTTCTATGGATCGGGTCGCAGTGAATGGTCAAAGCGATGTTCAAACCTTCGCCATGTCTCCCACTGGTATCAAGCTTGAAGAATTTGTTGTCACCGCTCCTCATATCAAGGGGTCCATGTCCTCCCTGATGGATGACCGTCGCGAATCATCTGAAGTTGTTGATGTGATCGGTGCTGAGCAGATGAAGAAGGCTGGAGACAGTGATGCAGCCTCGGCAATTCGAAGAGTTACGGGTCTTACGCTTGTTGATAGCAAGTATCCCTACATTCGAGGAACGGGGGGGCGTTATGTTTCCACATTCCTTAATGGTTTCAATTTACCCTCTCCAGATCCTTCGAAACGAGTCGTCCCGCTCGATATGTTTCCTACGGGAATTCTAGAAAGTATTAATGTAGTGAAAACCAGCTCTTCCGAATACTCGGGAGAATTTGGGGGTGGGCATATCCAGTTGAAGACAACATCGTTGCCAGAAGAATTCTTTGTCAAGTATTCTATGTCGGTATCAGCGGCACCTGGTAGCAATGATGGTCTGAGCTATGATGGAGGAGATCGTGACTGGCTTGGCTACGATGATGGCACCCGCCGTCTCCCTGGTCTTTTGAGGGTGGCAACTAAGAATGACCAGAAGCTAACGGAACGGAGCCTTGCCAATGTAGATGGCTTTAGTCCTGAGGAAATGCAACTGATTGGACGTTCCTTACCGAATAACTATAACGTTCAAGAGATTGAACTCCCAGTTAGTCGCGGAATGTCTCTATCGATGGGAGACGGCTATAATCTCGGTGGCAAATGGCGATTTGGTTGGCTTGCCAGTGGAATCTATGGCGACGAATGGGAAACAAATGTGCAACGCAAGGCTGAATATCAAGCTCCTGAGTACAAGAAAGATCCCTACTACGAATCTAATCAAACCGAGCGACTGGTTAAAATCGGTGCTACTGGTAGTCTTGGTTTTGACCTAGGCGAGCATCATCAGCTGCGTATGTTCACATCCCTATTACGTAGAACCTCGGACGAAACCTATTTCTCTGAAGGTAACAATGAAAACTGGGATGGAGAGTTCCGATCATACTTCCTGAAGTGGCAGGAACGAGAAATGATTCTTCGGCAGTATTGGGGATCTCATACGATGCCATTCCTAGGAGATCTGAAACTCGACTGGAGGTACGGAGTCGCTGATGCAGAGCTTTATCAGCCGGATACTCGGGAGTACCGCTACCAGATCAACAATGACCGTTGGGAGTTTAACACGCGAAAGGGTGGCAATAAGCGGAATTTCAGTGAGATGAAAGACGATAATGATGAGATGGGGGTTGATCTCACATTTCCTCAGAAATTTGGCGGCTTTGGTCTGACCTTAAAGACTGGCTATCACAAGATCGAGAGGAAACGAAATGGTAAGACAAGGCGCTATGGCTACGACTTAGCTGGCACTGTGTCGCCTCAGCTATTGCAGCAGGATCTGGAAACAATTTTTGCCGAAGACAACATTGGTCGAGATGGCTTTGTTATTAAAGAGTTGACCTTGGGAACGGATAGCTACCGAGGCCAGCAAGAGGTGAAAGCAACCTATGGACAGTTGGAGTTTGATTTTTTTGATACTGTCATTATAAGCGGTGGTCTCCGCCAAGAGGAGTCTAGCCAGTTTGTTAAGACTTTCGACTTGCACGCCCCGAATAATCAACCAGCATTAGCAGCATTGGTGAACGATCATAGTTTGCCATCGTTCAATACCACTTGGAAGTTCAGCACCGATATGCAGCTTAGATTCGCCTATAGCAAGTCTCTTGCGAGACCAGACTTTAGGGAACTTTCGCCTGCTCCTTACATCGATGACGAAACCGGAGATTCTATCCAAGGGAACGAAGAATTAGAAACAACTGTGATCGATGCTTACGATACTCGCTGGGAGTGGTATGGTCTTGCAAATGAAAGTGTTTCGTTTGCTGTCTTCTATAAAAATCTTGAAAAGCCTATCGAGGTGAGTATTGTTAATGGCTCAGAATACTTGAAATATAACAATGCAGAGGCAGCAACAACCTACGGTGCTGAAGTCGAGTGGCATAAGAACCTTGGGTTTATGGGGTCTTGGGCGAACAATTTCAAAACTGGTGGGAATATTGCCTACATGTATTCGCGAGTGAGGTTAAGCGAGGATCAGCAAGGGATTCAGACCAATGATGACAGGCCACTTCAAGGTCAGTCACCTTATGCAGTCAATCTCTATCTTTTCTACGACAACCTTAAGACTGACACAGAGCTAGGCCTTCTATTTAACCAAATGGGGCCCAGGATTGCGACTGTAGGTCAGAAACCCTTTGACGATGTTTATGAGCAGCCGCTACCTCAGCTAGATTTCACCGTGGGTCAGGCCTTCGCTGAAAACTATAAGCTCAGCTTTAAGGTCAAAAATATTCTTGATGCTGACTCGAAATATAAGCAAGAGGGTCGTGAGACAGCTTTTAAAGAAAAGAGCCGCGAGTACAGCTTGGGGCTCTCTGCAAAGTTCTAGTACTAGATTCATTTACAATAAGGGCCGGCGTCCAGCCGGCTTCTTTGCTCTCCCACGATTGCCCTGCCTAAACGAAGTCACATGTGGTCTTCAGATCCGCTTCAAACCTTAGAACTGTAGGGAAGCCTTTAGGCAAACGATAGGAATCTTGCCCAGATCCTGCTAGATGCAAAAATATTTGCTAATAACTTACTGATAATATGTATGTTTGCAGGATCGACTAAGAGAGGGAATCGCGACATTTAGCGAAAATCTAGACGAGTAGCTAAGCTAGAACGCAGCCAAAATGTGATGGAAATTCATGGCTCATATTCCCCTGTTAATCCATAGTATATTGATAATATTGAGTAAAAATTCTTGGGCATCCTACCAAAACAGAATAGCAATCAAATTTCTGTGCCCTCCAAGTTTCGTTAAGAACCTAATTCAAGCGAATAAAGTCAATTATTACTGGGGTATATAGCAAAATCAGAGACTGGTATCCCCCTGGTATCGTCCTTGCTCTTAGGGAAGTACCAGCTTTCGAAGCTGAGCTCTGAAATGTGTCGTTGCTAATTCTGTTTTGATTCTGTTGCTGCTAGAGGTTCTTATGCTGAAGTCGATTTATTGTATGGCTGCAATTTTTGTTTTGTCTGCGTGTGGAAGTAACGTACCGGTTGAGGTACAAGAGTTTAAGTTTATGATCCAAAGTGATGATCCAGCTATTCAAGAAACAGCAATCGCCCTGATGGATCAATATAACGAAGATGTTGGTCAAGAAGTTTTACTTCTGACTGAGTATGATGATGAGGCAAATTCCTTTATCCGTTTTGAGAATGATCTTGAGGCTCAGAGAAATATCCTTGCTTATGGTACCTCCATTCAAGAGATGAAGGTGAGCCAGTATCCCGAGACCCAGTCTAAAATTGTGTATTCTATGGATCTACTTTTTGATACCGAGAACTTTGCATCACGAACTGGCTCAGAAACTGATCAGGGGTCGGGAGCTTGGAAGCACCTATATCATCTTTTTTGCCACGAAGTAGGCCATGGTTTGATGATGAATCATGCTCAGAGCAAGGAAAGTGTTATGTACTATTCTATACCAGAAAATTCCCGTGAAACGGTTAATTATAAGACCTATTTCGAAGGAGTTCGACAATTCTTCAATATCCAAAGTCATGACTCAGGATATCAGCCTGGCGATGATAGCCGGCTTGGAGAAGAAAAGTAAGTCGGATTGAATTTATCGAACAACGTAGGAGCCCGATGGGCTCTTTTCTTTTACCAAAGAATGTTTCTGCCTCACTAGGTCGTGCATCCCACCGCTGTATAAGTTAGAATATCAGTACAATCCTAAGATGAATTTGACTTATTCGAGAGGGGTGCGATGAAGTACCTAGCCGTGGCCCTGCTGTGCCTGCATACACAGATGCTTATGGCCACAGAGTTTTCATTCTTTGGCAGAAGTACTGGTGGTTTGACTCAGTCAACATACGAGCCTGAAACGGGAAAAAAAGAATCATATATTCGAGTCTTTCCTGATAGTTGGTTTGCTCAAAGTATCGGTACTAAGTTTGTCATCAATGAAGCTGTAAAAGGGGTATTTGAGCTTACGGTATATCGGGATACCGATTCTGGTACAAGCGAGCCTCTCGTCAAAAATTTCTACTTCGACATCAAACTTGGGGACGGTCTGCTTCGACTAGGTACTCAGCCAACTCTGCATACAGAGGTGGCATTTTACCATGATATTATTGTGGGCGGGCATGATGGGTTTCGCCCCTGGATTGCTGGTCCTGCCTACTCAGGTCAGTTGAATGCTATCACATTTAAGTATCCTGTCAGTATTTTGACTCTAGGCTTATCATTCGTAGAAGCTAAGAGTCCTGGTGATGCTGATGCTGTGACAACAGATGATGGCTCAGGAAATACAGAAATTACGACACCAAGACAAACGGATACTCCAGCGATTGAAGCGCTAATTGCTGCATCTGGTGAAATAGGCAGTTTAAAGATTCATGGTTCCATTGCTTATCATCATGAAAAGCTTGGAATTGAGGTGGCTACAGATCCTCAAAGCCCTTCGCAGCTCGAAGAGGCGTCGGTTCTAACTGCTGCCACGGGGCTTAGCTATATGGGAGCCTACCTGGGGGCAACATATTCCGATGGAGATCCATTGGTCTATTGGTTTGGGCGTAGAATGTTCGCCTTTTCAGCCACTGAGTCAAACATTAAGATCAGAGAAGGCCTAAAGGATCGATACACAGCCTATGCCTTGCAGCTAAGCTATAGTTGGGACCCGATTAGCATTGAGATCTATAATGGCAAGGAAACGGGTGAAGTTGATGGTGCAAATTCTGACATTGGAGAAACGACCGGTGTTCAATTTAAATATCCGTGGCAAGGGATCACATGGTTCCTTTCCAATGTGACAACGAAGCTGCAGATTCAAGAGCAAGACTATGTTACGGCTACTACCAATATGATGGGTATGGATGTTAAGTTTTAGAGCAAGCCGAACTAAGTTCCAATTTACGATCCTAGTGTTGATGCTATGGACATCGATGATGGCTCATTCAGAGACCATTACCCTGGGCAATGGAGAGTGGGACCCCTATCAGTCAAGCACTATGGATGGGTTTGGGTATGCTTCGAAAATTGTTACCGAAGCCTTTAAGAAGGAGGGAATCGATGTAAAATATAATTTCTATCCTTGGGCTCGTGCTCTAGATAGCGCCAGCAAAGGCAAAGTAGCTGGGACTTTCTTATGGGGTTATAAAAAAGAAAGGGAAAAGCACTTTCTTTACTCAGAACCAATCCTTGATGTTTCCTACGTATTCTTCTACTTGGCAGAAAGGAAATTTGATTGGAAAAAAATTGATGACTTGAAGGATAAAAGGATCGGGACAACTATCAAATATTCTTATGGTGAAGCTTTTGATAAAGCGAGGGCTAAAGGGATATTTGAAGCCGATGATTCAAACAGTGATGAAACCAATTTTAAGAAGTTACTGGCAGGTCGGGTCGATATTATTCCTAATGATCTAGACGCAGGCTTGAGCATTCTTCGTAGAAATCACAAGGATGAGATCAAGCGAGTTTCCTATCATGAGAAACCAGTTCGAAATACTCCACACTATCTCCTTATATCAAGAAAGCACCCAAGAGCTGAATACTTACTTGCAGCCTTCAACAAAGGCTTGGCTGCTCTAAAAAAATCAGGTCGATATCAAGAGATTATCAAGGCTTCTCGAAACCTTAAAGAGTAATTTTCCCCTCCCATAATATCGACTGATCTCAAACATGAAGAATGCTTCTTGCTCGGCAAGGAATGATCGTCATAAATTCATGGGATGAGCCGAACTTCCTATCTGAAAAAACTTATCTGGGGTAGGATTTGAGCTTTTTGATCCAAAACATGATTTTTATCATGAGTCTCGCTACTTGCCTTTCTGAGAAGGTGCGAGGTGAAGCGATCCTTTTAGATCAGGCTGAGCAAGTCTATGTTGGTAATCGCGGTGTCTACCTGTTCGATGAGACTGGAACTTTAGCGATTGAAGACATTGTTGGTATTCAGGACTTTGAGGTTCCACCAAACCCTATGGCAAACTACGGGATAAAGGCGGGAGTGTCTTGGGGTAAGTTTGTGTTTGAGAATAGTAGCCAAGTCTCCGAAAAACGAATACTCAATTATCGTTTCCCCGTTACGGATCGTGTCACACTCTATGTCCCCAATCAACTTGGTTCCTATAAAGAAATTAGCCAAGGCGACCAGGTTTCTTTTCTTGAGTATCGCCGCGACTATCGTAGCCCGTACTTCATTGTTGATTTTCCTCCTGGTTTAACTGAGGTCTACCTTAGAATTGAAAGTACTGACATTCTAAAGTGGCCACTATTTCTTTGGAGCGAGGCGCGTTTTCATGAGTTTAAGATTCGAGAATATTTTTTAATTGCGACAACACTAGGTATCATCATATTCGTAGTTATTGCTTCCTTGATCTTCTATTTCACACTCAGGGATCGCACCTTTCTACATATTGCTCTATATAATATTTTCTTTATCAACTTCGAACTTAGCTATCTGGGTCTTCTCGATCAGCTCTTCAGTTTCCATCCCGCCTGGCTGAAGTATATCAATCAATGGTTGATTGTTAACGGTCTCCTGACATGTATATTTGTAACAAACTTCACTGTTAGATTTCTAAAGTTTTGGAGCTACTCAAAAGCGTTTTTTTGGACAGCGCGATTGTTCGTAGGCATGATGACGGTCTTTATCTTAGTTTCGCTCATCGCTGGCTATGGTGCAGGGGCAGTGCTATTACTCTTGAGCAACGGGATGATGCTTACCGTGATTATAGGTGGTGGCTTGATTAGTATTCAAAAAGGCTATCAGCCAGCTCGATTATATTTTCTGGCTTGGTCATTCATGGTATTCGGCAACCTTGCGATGATGGCCAACTTATGGGGGCTTTTCCCTCTGATCACGTCCCTTGAATTAGGGGTGATTTTCGGCGTCATATTAAAGGAATCATTGCTATGTTGGGTTTTGGGTAAGCTGAAGTTTAGCCAGGATCGCAAGATTCGTGATGACTCTATCAAGTCTAAACAGATACGGGAGTCATTGGCGGTAGCTAGGAAGATCCAAGAATCTCTGATCCCAAGTATCAAGCCCATAAAAGGCTTAAATTTTCATACTTTTTATCAACCAGCGCAGAGTATCGGAGGAGATTGGTATGGAGTCTATAACTTTCCAGAGAAAAATGTGAGTCTAATATTAGTTGGTGATGTTACAGGGCATGGTATCCCTTCGGCGCTGATGTCAGGGTCGGTGGCGAGCGTAGCGAGTGCCGTCATAGAACCTATGATGATCGAGTCACAATCACCTAAGACCTTTTTGAAGGACTTGTTTATGACCTTAAACCATACAGTTATGGAGCGTGATGTTGGGGAGCATCAGTTGATGACCATGGTTGGGCTTCTGATCGATCTCTCCCACAGGGTGATCTATTATATCAATGCAGGACATACAGGGGTGATTTTGAAAACAGGCGACACTATGAAGTCTCTTTTGGTTGGTGGGACACCTTTAGGCTTTACCCTGGAGCCAGAACTTGGGGAGACAAGCTATCAATATAATGATGACACTATAGTACTTGTCTATTCAGATGGCTTGATTGAGAACGAAGATGTTGAGATTAGGCCGCTTCGTATTCGTGAAGTTTCAAAGATGATGAAGATAAGCGCGACAGCAGATCAGGCTTATCAAAAAATATCAAGCCGCTATAAGATGCAGTATGAAAGTGCGCAACAGCAAGACGACTGCACGATTTTAGTGATGGATATTGCAAGCTGAGCGTGTGATGACATCACACTCCTTACCAATCTGTTCTCTCGATCATAGATCAAATTTTTTAAATCTACTTGCCACATCATCCTAGACAACGTTAGCTATAGGGAACATTTAGACTAAAACTTAAGTTCTAGGAGTCATGTATGGCTAAAGAAGAAGAGCGTCGGCCAGTGGTTGGCCACGTCAATCGCCGGAATTTATTACTTGGACTCGGTGCAGCGGTGGGTTCATCCGCTGTACCCAGTGCCTATAAGGCCAGTGCACAGAGCGAAAATGATCGTAGCGAAGAGAAATCAAAAACACCCAAAGACTACGTTCTTAGGTGTGAAATTAATGGCCAAAAAATTGAGGCCATGATTGATGCACGAACAACCTTACTGGATTTCCTAAGGGAAAATCTAAAGTTGACAGGTACAAAAAAGGGCTGTGATCAAGGGGCTTGTGGAGCCTGCACGATCCATATAGATGGCCAGCGAGTTCTTGGGTGCCTCACTCTTGCTGTCACAACACAGGGCAAGAAAATCACAACCATCGAAGGGATTGGTGATGAGGTGGATTTGCACCCGATGCAAGAGGCGTTTCTTCGGTGCGACGCCTATCAATGCGGGTATTGCACCCCTGGTCAGATCATGTCAGGAATCGCATGTATCGAGGAAGGACACGGTAGTGAAAGCGTCGAGTCGGTTCGAGAATGGATGAGTGGCAATCTTTGTCGCTGCTCAGCCTACCCCAATATTACAGAAGCAGTGCGCCAGTGCGCAGGTGTCGTGCCTCCCAGTGATCCAGCTAGGACTGTTCGGGTCATCACAGCTAAAGAGAAGAGGAGTTAGTTCCATGCTACCATTTGAATATGTCGAGGCCGACTCATTTCAGAGCGCGTGTTCCCTTATTGACCATCGGAGCACTATGGCATTGGGAGGAGGTACGACGCTCATTGATTTGATGAAGCTAAATGTACTGAAGCCATCATCGCTAGTTTCCATTAAGCCTTTGCTAAGCAACTACATTATTAAGGGTAAAGCTCATCTCAAGATTGGCGCTGCTTGTACTATGGCTCAGCTAGCAGAGAACGGATTTGTGAAGAACGATTTTCCCGCCTTAAGGCAGTCTTTGATACTTGCTGCATCACCTCAGATTCGGAATATGGCGACAATCGCGGGCAATATCTTGCAAAGGAGTCGATCTCCCTACTATCGCCACCCAGACTTTCCTGATCCTAATGCAGGGACCAAAGATCCGTTTGAACTGGAAGTCGACGCAAGCCATCTTGCCATCTTAGGTCATGGAGATCGGCTTATGGGCACCTATCCTGGAGACTTGGCGGTGGTACTATTGGCTTTCGACGCGTCTGTAGTCTTAGCAAGCGATAGAGAAACTAGGGTCGTTGCTTTAAGAGACTTTCTAAACATACCTCAGAATGGTCAGAATCAATACGATGTCGATTTACTACCAGGTGAATTAATAACTGAAGTTCTTATTCCAACCCATAAACGTAGGTCCCTATTCAAACGTAGTATCTACTACAAAGTCCGTGAACGAAGTAGCTATGCTTTTGCCCTTGCAAGTGCTGGCATTGGTCTTCAGTTACAAGGAATTGGTCCGAAGACGAGTTATATCGAGGATGTTCATATTGCCCTTGGTGGCGTTGCTCCGATTCCGTGGCGTGCAAAGGACGCCGAGACCTTTCTGAAGGGTAAAAGACCAAGTGATGAAGCCTTTATGGCAGCCGCAGAAATTGCCCTACGAGACGCACGGGCTCCCATGGGTGGCGATTACAAGATCACTCTAGCGAAGAGAACCCTTGTACGAGCCCTCAAAATAGCAAGAGATCGCGGGGCTCTTAGTGATGATCAAGTTTGGGAGTTGCAACATGGGCGAGGATCAGCCGGAACAACTGAGGAGGCGAAGATATGAAGGATACAGTCTATGAGCCGATCAAGCTTGATGGGCCAGCAGGAAAGTCTATAACCAGACGTAGTGGTCGCGAAAAGGTCACTGGAAAGGCAACTTTCAGCGCTGAGTGGCCAATGGACGGCCTGCTATATGCGACACCGGTAGTCTCCCAGATCAGCAGAGGGCGAATTATTCGGATCGATAGCTCGCTCGCGGAGGCCCTACCTGGAGTTTATAAAGTCCTTACACCAGAAAATTTACCATCATTTACTAGACTACCAGCTTCTGGAGAAGGAAATTTCAGTTCAATTGTCGCCTCAAAAGTTTACCCCGTGGCTGAACGTGACATTTACTATGCGGGGCAGTACATAGCTGCAGTGATCGCAGATAGCTTTGAAACAGCAAGGGACGCCGCATTACTGGTGCAAGTTGAATATGAATCTATGCCATCGGAAACGAATATTCGTAGGGCTGAAGGATCCGAGCAGCCAGGGTCGGTTTCTGGAGCACCCCCCACAGTTGACGAGCAAAATGCTGAGCAAGTCTTGTCTGCTGCAGCTGTTCAGGTTGATCAGGAATACTTTACCGAAGGCAACTATCATAACCCGCTGGAACCTCATGCAACGATTGCACATTGGACCATTAAAGGTGGGAAGCCCTATCTTCTAGTCTACGATTCCAGCCAAAGCCTCGCTTTAGCTCGGCAAACCTATGCACAGCTCTTCAACCTGGATGCTAGTCAAATCCGCGTTGTATGTCAGTATATGGGTGGGGCATTCGGTTCGAAAGGGTTGATGTGGCCCCACTCGATTCTAGCTGTTCTATGCAGTAAAGCAGTGAATCGTCCTGTAAAGCTAGTGGTAAGTCGAAATCAACTATATGGGGGAACAGGATATCGGACACCATTGATCCAACGAGTCGCTTTGGGGGCCAGTCAAGACGGGCTCATTGAGGCCATCATCCACGCAGGTTCTGCGAGTACCTCCGAAGTAGATCAATACACTGAGTCGTTCACTCTCGTCACTCGGATGATGTACCAGCGGAAAGCACTTAAGCTAGAGCAGTTTCAGTGTCGGTTGAATACTCAAGTTCCTACCTTCATGCGTGCTCCTGCGGAAGCAGGTGGAGTCTTTGCTCTTGAAACTGCTATTGATGAACTGGCAGTTAAACTTGAAGTTGACCCAGTGGCTCTTAGAATCAAAAATGAGCCCGTGAAAGATTTGTTTTCGAGTAAGCCTTTTAGCTCACGACACTTAACAACAGCTCTCCAAGAAGGGGCGAAGGCTTTTGGTTGGCATCGACGCCGAAAGACCCCGAGAGAGCTTCGCGATGGTTCTTGGCTAGTAGGCTTTGGCGTCTCAGCAGCGACTTACCCTTCCCTAGGATTTCCTACGCAGGTGACCTTGCGTATTGGTTCTGATGGAACGGCTAAAATACTTTGCTGCTCGCAAGAAATGGGAACGGGAACAGCAACAGTTCAAGCACAGCTGCTTGCTGACTTGCTAGGCATTCCGCAAGGTCGGGTCCAGATGAAGTTAGGAGACACAGACTTACCAGCTGGTGGCATCTCTGGCGGTAGTGCAACGACTGGCAGCGTTGGTGGCGCAGTTCGCCAAGCCTACGACAAACTCAAAGAGAGGCTCTTCGAATTGCTGGCCAGCGATTCGAAATTGAGAAAGGTGCCAATCGATCAAGTGCAGTTTATTGATGGGGCTTTGGTCTATAAAAATGAGATGGCTCGATTTGAAGACATTCTCATGGATGCAAATCGTGATTTTATTGACGTCGATGGCTCCTTTTCTCCTAGCTTTCAAACTAGCACCTCTAATCATTCCTTCGGCTCCCAGTTTGTGGAAGTTGGTGTTGACGAAGACCTTGGTCTGATCCGAGTGCGGCGTATGTTAGGTTGTTTTGCTTGTGGAACCATCCTAAATGCTAGAACCGCCCGCAGCCAATTTCTAGGTGGTATGATCATGGGAGTAGGCCAAGCCTTGCAGGAGTCGATTCGCTGGGATCATCGATTGGGACGAATCACCAACGATGACTTTGCTGAGTACCATGTTCCTGTGAATGCTGATATTCCAGAAATTGACGTATTGTGGATCGATAATCCCGATTTCAATGCCACGCCCATTGGTGCCAAAGGGATCGGTGAGATTGGGATAACTGGAGTTGCAGCTGCAATCGGTAATGCGGTCTATAATGCAACTGGGAAGCGTTTGAGAACATTACCTATGACACCCAAAGAGTTTCTTTCCAGTTAAGGTTCTTTCTATACAGACTGTCTAGAAGGCTTTGTGTCTTCTAGGCAGTCTTTGATGATTTTAGCGAATGCAAATCGTGACCTTAGAGTTCGGAGTTTTGGAAGTTTTTTAGCCAGCAAGGTGGTAGCTGTCAGACTTTTGATTGACTTCGAATCGATTGATCACGATCAAGAAGCTAGTCCTTCCTTCTTCGCTCTTGAAACTGATTTTCCAACTCAATCTTTGGGCGATGCCATAGGCTAACGCTAAACCGATTCCACTTCCTTGACCTACTTCTTTGGTGGTGAAAAAGGGATCTAGTATTCGGTCTTGTAGTTGAACCGGTATTCCAGGGCCGTTATCAGTAATCGAGATTACTAGGTGATTGTCACTGATTCTAGTCTCGAACGTAATCTTAGGATGAAGTGACTTCTTGTCCCCCAGCGCATCGATAGCATTATCAATGATTATTCTCATGACAGTGAAAAGGTGATAGGAGTTGCCTCCAACCATATAGTCTTTCTCTGCGTGAAGGTTTTTAATGACAATACCATTTTGTGAGATCTTAGTATCAAGTGCAGCGAGACACTCACAGAAACTATCCTGTACTGATACATCGAGATTGTCATCGATTTGAGCCTTATAACTATCGTTAGCTAGGTACATCAGTGAGTCAATAACATCTGATATTCGTAAGCTGTTTTTTTGAGCCTTTTGTAACCATTTTGTGAAAGATGCTTCATTTAGCTTATCGGCCTTTCCGAGGCGCTTCAAAACGTCTATGGATCCTGAAATAATGCCAAGTGGGTTGCGTATCTCATGAGCGATACCAGCAGCGAATACACCTAAGGTTGAAAGCTTTTCTCCCTGCTTAATCTGAGCTTGCTGGTTCTCTGAAACTTCTAAAGAAGCGAGCAAGGTTTTTTCTGCTACAGAAACTACATAGAAGATAAATGTTGGTGCGATAGCTCGATCGAGGAAGGTTGAAAACTCTAGATCCAGGCCAGGTGCTACATGTTGTCCGTGGAGGACGTAGCCGAGGGCTAAGGTGAAGTAGAAGAATATTAGGAAGCCAAAACCAACCCGTCGTCCGCATAAGAATGAACTAGTTATAATTATGACTCCAAAGTAATAATAGCCACCAGTTAAATTTGGATGTTGAGCGCTAAGGTTTGCAAAGGCTACCGCGAGAGATCCGATAATGTTGAGGGCCAAGGCACCGTTGGTATAGTTTTCAGGCAAGCTATATCGTGTTGCGACTAATCCGAAGGACATGCCAGCAACTGCAAGAATAGCTGCAAGAATGTACATTGGGCGTTGGTCAAGAAGTTCCGCTACGATTAAAAAGCAGCACAAAACCGATCCAGCAATACTGATATTGCGTGTTAGAGCACTTTTATATAGGTGGTGAAGTTTAACTAGTTCCATCCATAGCTCCTCATTAGAGCAATTCGGATGAATTCATTAAACCTTGAGGATGATTCGCTTGAAATCTTTGCTCTTTAGCATGGAGTGTGTGACGAAGAAACACACTCCCGATACGGCGATCAAAGGTCTTCGCGACCAGGGCTCACCCTAGTTTGAGCATGTGATGTAGGTAAAGCTATCGCAGGGATAACCATTACAAACCATACGATCATCTTGCAATAGGCGGGTGTACCCTACATCAGCAGCACGCTCTAGATCTACAGCCATGCGGTGCCCCATCTCTTCACAGTAGGCGTTTGCAGCTTCTTGGCCACAGTGATTAGCCCAGGTTAGGCACCAGTCAAGACGGTCACCTGCAGGGTGCTTAGGCTCTAGATACTTGTAAACACCTGGCTTCTGTTGAATTGGTGACTGGCCATTGTCTACAATAGGCGGTTGAGGAGGCTGTTGACCCTGGTCGACGGGATCCTGCTGTTGTTGACCTTGGTCCACAGGATCTTGCTGCTGCTGACCCTGATCAACGGGGTCTTGCTGCTGTTGACCTTGATCAACCGGTGGTGTTTGTTCTCCCTTGTTGGCAAAACTTGGTGTGGATAGTAGAGCTAGCATAGACATGATAACTGTAACTTTCATAATCACTCTCCTTCTAAGTTAATTTGGATTCACTGCTGGAGACGCTATCATGACTTCGAAATTAGTCAATTGTTGAGAGAGTGCATGATTAATTTTTAATCAGTTTAGATGCAGGGTATAGAACTTTCGGGATTCTCTAGAATGACTGATACCGTGTGGCTCTAGAGCCTAGCTGAAGAAAATATGTAGACTTTCGTGTATTGCCGAACGGAAGCATTTCTGTCCTTGTTGGTAAATGAATCGTTTAGAGGATTTTTTGTTTCAAAAGACAAAAATTAATGAACAATGAGAGTTCTCGCCTAGTCGTTTTTCCGATCAAAATCTTAACCTTACGGGGGCGCTCCTATCTCTCCGAAAGCCTGCGGCACATAATCTTAGCCTGGTTATAGTTGAACGTGATGTAACTCAGTTCTGAACCAAGATCGGCAAGAAATTTTGTTGCATAGTAGCAGTGCATCATTGTGTTCGGGTGAGTATAATCCCAGTGTCTGGTTCCCATGAGATCCACACAAAATGATTTGTCGTCTTGCTTGAACTCTCCGTAAAGATCACCAGGATAGCAAGCGGTATCCAAGTCTCTAAAGCCAAACTTTATCGGATTTCTGGTCGCCTGATGATAGATATCATAGGCATCCCACAGGACGATATTCTTTCGCGGCCAAGTTTTCTGAAGTTGGCTCACTAGTTTTCTGCATAAGGTATTATGACTTCGAGTTATTTTCTTAAACTCCCTATCCGGTCGACGTTTGGACTGGTTTGGTGGCACGGGCAATCCAGCTAGCTCTGGCATCGTTCCTATGACCAAAGTTTGAAGACCCCGCTGGAGCAGAAGTTGAGCCTGTTTAGAGATATCCTCAATTACCTGCCTCGGGTCGTCATTGATCTTGGCGAAATAGTTATTAGCGCCAATCCATATCACACCCAGGTGCTTCTTACGCTCGCTCTGGGTGGTATCGTTTAGGTAGTCATCAATCTGCTCATGGAGGCTACTCACAAAGAATCCTGAATAGCCCTTCGTCTCTTGAGTTTCAGCTCCGCCTACTGCATAGCTTACCAGTCGCAATTGTAAGCCACGGCTCGCGTAGTCTAGCCAGATAGGTCCATTTGAGAAGCGACCCTCCCAGTAGAGATGGGCTGGTAATACGATACCCCATGTATTGGCTTTGAGATTCGCTGTATCTGAGAGTGAGTCACCAAATACGATCATGCTTTCAAAGGGGTTTTGATAGGGTATTGATACAGATTTTGCAATCCAATTCTTCTGGTTAGGAACCACCAAATCTCGCACATCGGGTTCGTCGGATGGGCTTGTACAAGAGGTAAGAAGGCCTAGAATGCTTATAAATAAAGTTGTCAGGCAATTCAAAAGAAGCTTCTCCTAACACTCCGCTAGGAAGCTTTTTTTATCGTGGTCTTGATCTCATCAGAAATTCTCTTGATGGCATTAGGCTTGAAAAATACCTTTGTTGCTCCAGCGGAGAGTAAGTCTTCTTCCGAAATGGAAACTCCCGTCAATACATATAGAGGGGTGTTACCAATAGCATTGCGGTATTTGCTGATCAACTCAAGGCCTCCTCTTGGAGGAAAATCATAGTCAGTAATGATAAGGTCAAATAGGTTTGATGATGCTTGATTGAGAGCATCCTCGCTGTTCATGGCTCGGTAGAAGGTAACTTTTGAGTTTTCCAAAAATAGTTCAATGACTGATGCAATTTCAGGATTATCGTCTGCTATGAGAACCTTCATAACCACCTTTCCTTAGAGTTGAGCAGCCGTTGGAAGAATGCAGATCAAAAATACTCTACTATAGTTTATCAGATCTCGATTGATTTGATGTCTTCGGGCGATTGAAGCAAGCTGGAGTGTACAGGTACGGTGAAATATTTTGAGTTTGTATATATCTGATAATTGACGAAATATATGAATGAATATGAGATAGGAGGCAAAAGTATTTGGGCACAAAAATATCTTGCACCCGAGACATATAATGAAAGTATTTCCATAGCCTATCTATTCCCTTAGCTTCACTCTGCCAGAGAATGACTCAATGGTAACAAGATCTTGCTTGGTGGAACCGCAAGTAGCTCCGATGAATTGAAAGCAAGAGGAGGAAAATAAGATGTCACTCAAAGTAATATTGGTGGATGATTCTCACTTTCAATTGAATCAAATTGAACGTCTGTTGCAGGATCTTGGGTGTGAAGTAAAGCCCTTCCTTTCAGGTCTTGAGGTCTTAGAGGAGCTGAAAAAGGGTAACTTCGATTGTGTCTTTACCGACCTATTGATGCCGGAGCTTGATGGGTTCGAGCTGAGTGCGATGATTCATGAAAAGTATCCCGATATTGATATCGTTGTGCTGACTGCGAATGTTCAGAAGAGTTCGGAGGAACAGTGTCACGATAATGGAGTTAAGTATTTCCTCAACAAGCCAGTACAAAAGGAAACTCTCGAAACTGTCGTGAATCAGCTACGTCAAGATCGGAAGAAAAATGAAAAACATGTCTCATGAACTAGATAGTTACGAGCTTGAGGTGTTAAGGGATCGCCTGTCGCAGGGAGTGACTCGTGCATCTCAGGCTATCCAGGCGATAGTTTCAAAGCAGATCAACCTAAGTTTGCCAGAAATCAAGCTTGTTCGCTGCCAGGATGATTCGTCAGAAGTTGGAGAACCTCAGGAACTGATGTCCTATGTTAGCCTGGGATTCGAAGGAGGACTCAGCGGAACGGCCACAATCGAATTCACTCGGAAGAGTGCGATGCAGTTGGTTCGCAAGCTAGTGCCAAATGCTGGTGATGGGTCTCAGGATCTTGATGTGATGGGAGAATCAACGATCACAGAAATCGGAAACATTGTGCTGAACGCTGTCATGGGAACTACTGCAAACTTTTTTTCCCTCGACTTAAAGTACTTTGTTCCCCAGTATCACCACGACCAAGAATCAATACTAAAAGGTAAGGATGGCACGGAAACTATGCTTCTCTTTATTGAAACATTTCTGATCGTAGAAGACAAGGAGATCGAAGGCAGAATTCTCGTTCGATTTAGGGTTGATGGAGTCAGGGAACTTTTAGAAAACTGGTTCCCCGATAAGGGTCTAAAATATGCCTAGCATCTTGGGCTACCTTGATCATATTCCCCAAGGCTACTGCGTATTCGATAGCAGTAGAGTGGTCATATTCTGGAATCAAGCTCTGGAAATGTGGACGTCAATCAATCGGGACAAGGTTCTCGGTCGCAAGTTAGAGGATGTCTGCCCGAAAATTGCTACAGAACCCTACAGTGGAGTCATCGAGGATGCTATTCAAAGCCAAGCACCGGTATTTTTTTCAGCAACCTTACACAACCACCTGATGCCACTAAACTGCAAGGATCCCGACAAACGGCAGGTTCATCAAACTTACATGGTGACCTTAGAAAGAGGTATCTATGCGTTAATAGTAGAAAATGTGACTAGTATCTTTCATATCGTGCAGGATCATCGTAATACTATCACAAAACTAAAAATAGCTGAAAGTGATGCAAGAAATGCCGAACAGGCCAAAACCTCATTTCTCGCTAATATGAGCCACGAGATTCGAACACCTCTCAATGCAATCATTGGTTTCTGTGAAGAGGTGATGGATGATGAAGATTTGAAGTCATCACATCGAGATATGTTGCAACTTGTATCCGAATCAGGAAAAAATCTGAGCCGAATAGTGGGCGATGTCCTCGAATACTCACGTATTGAGGCACATAGAATTGATTTGGACCCTCAGCCTACTAACTTAACTCGATTTATTCAATCAATTGTAAAACTTTACGGAAAGTGTATTGATACCGGAAGGGTTCAGCTAAAAACTGAATTGGCAGTTGATAGTAGGCTATGGGTTGAAGTCGATGAAACGCGTTTAGGGCAGATCATCAGCAACTTACTATCCAATGCGATTAAGTTCACGAAGGAAGGCACCATTTGGGTCAAGGTTGAACTCAAAACTAATCAATCAGAAAGCCATATCGTGATAGCGATCGAGGATACGGGAATTGGCATCGACCTTTCAAAAATTGAGCGACTTCTAATGCCTTTTGAGCAGGGAGATCTGTCCACTACGAAGACTTACGGAGGCACAGGTCTGGGTTTGAGTATCGTGAAAGGCCTTATTGAGCAGATGAGTGGTGTGTTCGATGTGGAAAGCAAACTAGGAGAGGGGGCTAGAGTTACTGTTTCCATACCAACTCAAGTAATTGACGCTCCTGAAAGCGTGCCGATTCCAATTCAACAGGCTAAGCTACTTCATCGTCTGAGAGTTTTGGTCGCCGAGGATCGTGCGACCGAGCGTCGCTTGATCGCGAAACAATTGAGCCATTTCAATACCTCTGTAGATTTTGTAGAAAATGGCAAGGAGCTTCTTCAGATATCTGACTTGTCCTCTTATGAGCTGATCTTGATGGATTGTAAGATGCCCGTTATGAACGGCTACCATACTACGGCCTTGCTGAGAGAGAGGTATGGCAAAGGCCTTAGGATAGTTGCCCTTACAGCAAGTGTTTCGGAGGCCGAAATAGATCGTGCTTTCGAAGCTGGGATGGATCAAGTCCTCGCCAAGCCAGTTAGTAAGGATCAGCTCAGGGAGCTACTTTCATCGATTCGAGACAATACCTTCAAACGCCACGAAACTGATTTCTTAGAGAAAAAGGTCAAAGCTATCTGATTAGTGAAGCTAGTCATCGGCAATAGCTGATCTGATCAGTCTTTCTAGATTGGGAATGTCGAAAGGCTTGTGGATGACCTCCTCGATCCGAGAGCTGGGGCAAGCGAATGTGTGGTCTCCTGTCATTATCACAATTTTAGTTTGCGAATCCAAAGAATCTAAGAATTCAGAAATCTTGTGAGAGCCAAGTCCGGGTAAGTTCAAATCGAGCAATAGAATATCAAAAGGTAGCGAGTCCTGACTCACATGGAAAACATCGAGGCGATTAAATGTCTCGATGGATATAGGAATACCCAAGTGATCAAGCACAAAAGCTAGGGTGTCAGCTATCGATGTTTCATCGTCGACTATGGCAGCTCGTTTCACCATAAAAACCACTTATTCTTTGAATTCACTAGTAACCTCTATCAGTTATCGGAACTCTTTTGAAAAAACCTGATGCCTTTGCCTAAGGTAAGATTGCCTAAAAGAGCATGACATCGCCGGGGCTTTTCGATTCTTTTTTTTGCTCACCCTGAGCATGGGGCAAGTAGAAACCCTTTGAGAACTTTTCTTGATCTGTGACCAGAGAAGACTCAATCATTGTATACAATTCAGTTGCAAAATATGCCCATTCCACTCTAGCTTGTTTCTTGTCAGTGATGAGAGTTAGCTCTTTTAGTCGATGCTCTATAATCTGCCTTAGAAGATCGAATCCCTGCAAAGTTCCGCTCAAGTTAAAAAGTGTTTGACTCCAATTCTGAAGTTCTTTGCAAATGATATTTTGAGTTTTCTTCCACGATTTCATGGATAGAACGTCCATGATACCCATGATGTCGCGAATTGCTCCAAGGGCTACGGTATCCAGTTCAGAAATTTCTTGAAAGTCTTTTTCGAATCGATCGAAGTAGTCCAAAAGCTCGAATATTAACGATCCGGCGTTGACCCCAAGATCTTCGATCTTGCTGAGCATGTTTGTGAGTTTCTGAACTTCCTGGACATAGCTATCAATACCTTGATGGAGAGACGAGTCTTTTATGAAATATTCATTTTGGCTAAGAACTTCGATCTTGAGAATCTGCATATGAGATCCCTGTTTTATCTCTTTCATCGAGCTATAGATCTTAGAGCAATTGCTTTCGACATTCTGGATACGAGACAAAATATCATCAGAGTTATCGCGATATGTATTATAGTTTTCTGTCTTTAGATGCTCGAAACTCGAAAGTACTGAGTTCCATATCATCATTGTTTCTTTGAGATTGCGTTTTAAAACAAAATCAAGTGACTCCAAGAGGTCCAATGATAAGCTAAGAGTTGATTGACAAAATGAGATGTAGTCATGCCAGAATTTGAACTCATCCTGATTGATCTTCAACCAAGGACTTCGTTCAAGCCCTTTGGGTAAACCCTCTTGAAGGAAGTACCGTTGATTGCCTACAAATTGATAGCCCTTGAACCAACGGATAAAGTAATTGGGGCTGTGCTTAGCGAATTGCTTTAGCTCATTTTTGGTAATTTCAATAGATTTCATTTCAAAGTCTTGATTGATGAGCTGCATTTCGAGGCTTACAATTTCGTAAGTGTCATAGAACCGTGGCAGGAGCTTGATATAGTCGAAAATTCGATTCGGTACTTTTTTCAGTTTTATGGATTCTAGACCTTTTTCGGCGAGAAATTTATCTAGGTGAAGTAACGCATTCCAAGAACACGCGACAACATCAGATAGGTCGAGGGATATGGTTTGCTTTTTCCCTATGTGCTCATCAACTGTTGCAAAGTTAATGGTTTCATCGATAATACCAAGCAACTTTATATCGCCTTCAGAGGTGAGGACTCTAAATCGTTGCTGGTTAGTACTCATAAGGCTCCAAACTTAGCCACAACTCATGAAATGACAGCGGGCAAGATCTTTTATACAAGCATATATCTGAGATTTCGGTCGAAGTTTATAAGGACTTAAGCGCGGGCGAGGGTTAATCAAGACTTTGATGCCTTCAAACTACCATCAATCGTAATCACTCGATATTTTGTCGAATAATTCTTTGATAGTCTATTGCGATGGTTCGAACGCATTTGGGATGGGACTCGATCGGATGACTGACCCTCTTAAGACGGGCAAACATTGTAATTCTAATGAATTTGTTCTAAATGTCGCTAGCTATATCGAGTCGAGTCAGAAATTTGACTCCGGGTACCAGCTGGACGAAGTGTAAGGGAGGTCGTTCCTAGTCCACCTATGCCGGAATAGCCGTGGCTAACTCAGCCTGTCGGTAGATGGTGCAACACTCTCGGAAGAGAGTTGGGCGAACCTCCTCGGCTCGGTGGGCTGTCGAGAGGTGAGTTTTTGCCTATAATTGTTTAAGAACTTTATGAAAATGCTCTTAACCAGGGCCTGTTGCCACTCGAACCTTTAGCAGTGTGAGAACTATCTTTGCTAAATAGCCTTGAGGCTTCGCAATAAACCTTGTACGAACTCATCTTGTTCAAGGTTTTTTGCATGCATTATCATAGGCGTCATCATGTTACGAATCTTCAAGCTACTCAGCTTACTGCTGATAAGCCTCCTAGGCCATTCTGCCTTTTCTAAAACTCTCGACTCCAAGCTTTTGAAAAAAATTCCATTTGGAGTTGTCGAAGTGGTTCTTCCTCAAACCTGGGATCTACCAAGTCGCTGGCAAGTGCTCCAGCCATAGCTGAAGGCTTGGCTGGTGGTGAAAGCCAGCTATTGTGATCCCGAGTAAAGAGCGATAGCTGCTTTGAGCAGGTGAGCAATCCTTCATTGGATTTCACCTTGGTTCTCAATGTACTGTTTTAGAACTGACAAAGGCGC